>JALFCH010000163.1 GCA_022771245.1 Rikenellaceae bacterium
GCGAGGACCTGCTTCCGGTGCCTGTGCTGGTGGGCGTTGGAGACCCTGCCCAAACCAGGGGCAGCGGTGCGGTGGACGCGGACGAGGGCCATCCCTTTATGGATGTGGACCTTTATGTCTATGCCTTCAACCGCAGCACTGAGGCACCTTTCACCTCTATTGCCCGAACAAATCCCTCGGATTGCATCATTGACGCGTCTCTGGACACTCCCGGGTCCAGGGCAGGCCGCAAGGCTCATTCCAACGGCACGGACCTGTATGTGGACTGGGTGGATGCCGCATCCTCCACCTATTATCCCACCGGCAGTCAGGATTCTTATGATTTCTACGCCTATTTTCTGGATGACAGCCCCGCAAGTTCCGTCACAAGGTATGCGGACAAGGTGACTATGCAGGTGGAAATCGACGGGGCAAGGGACATAATGAGCGGAAGGGCTGTGTTCAGCGAAACATCCCTTCCTTCCTCCTTCTCCGACACCGAAAAAGCCCTGCTGAGGCAGAGAGCCTTCAGTGCCTACACCGCCCGCAGGGGAGTGAATCCCGTACTCACGTTCCGGCATCACCTGACCCGTCTGCGTTTCGAAATCTATCCCTCGAGCGAAGATGCCCACACTGTGATAATCAATTCCATAAGGGTGAAATCCAGACATACGGGCATTTTTACTGCAGTGGCCCGAAACGAGGCGGACGAGGGGCTGGACTTTTCCCGCAGCGACTATTCCTGGCTCTATCTTCCGGAGGCTGACGGAAGTACGCTCAAGCGGGACACCTATCACACCATCGAAGGTTCGGACCTGTCCCTGCCCATCTACCAGAGGCAGAAAGTTCAGGTGGGAGGTACCCTGCTTGTGGCTCCCGAACAGAGCTATGAGACAGAGGTGGAACTTTTCGAGGCCAAGGGAGACGGCTATGAGGGATTTTCCCTGCTGCAGCTTTCCTCCCCGGAAGGTTTCCTGCCCGGACATCAGTATGTGGTGAGAATAGCCATATACGGTATGCTCAAACCCCAGATACAGGTCGAAATGGAGCCTTGGGGCACCGGAGGACGTTTCATACTTGATGACGAAGACAAATACACTCCGAAATCATAATCAGAAACAAATATAAAAATCATATATCCAATAATTATTCATCAAACACAAAATGTTATGAAAAAGTCTCTATTATTTGCAGTTCTCGCGGTCAGTATTGCCGCAGCCTGCACGAAGACCGGCCAGGTCACCCAGACTCCTGATCCTCTTGATGACGGTCAGCCCGTACCGGTGATTTTCTCTGCCTCTGCCCCGAGGAACATTGAGGTGAAATCCACAGGAGCAGCTCTCAGCCAGTGGAGCGGACAGCAGCTCAATGTCTATTCCTATGAAGCCGGAGTGAACAACTATGCAGCGGCCACTGCCTTCATTGACAATGTTGTTGCCACAGCTCCCCAGACAGGAGTCTCAGGTGCCATAACCGTGACCAACCCTGTCAACGGAGAGCCTTTCTATTATGCAGCCGGAAAATATTATGACTTCTTCGGTTACTATATTGATGATGCTGCGACAGCAGAGCCTTCCGCTCAGGTGGACGGAGTTTATGTGCCTTTCACCATCACCGGTTCCCAGGACCTTATGATTGCCACTTCCGACAAGGCTGCTGACATCGAAGCTGCCGGTCAGACCGGAACTGTCACTGAGGACAGGGTGTACAGCGCATATGCAGCACGCCGCAACATACAGCCTAAACTCGTGTTCAAGCACCAGCTTGCCAGATTTACCTTTGAAGTCGTGGCAGGTTCAGAGGCAGGTAGCCTGATTAATATTGACGGTATCGGTGTCGAGTCTGTAGCAAGCGGTGACCTCAAGGTCGTGGGTGCTGACAGGGGGCTTGTGAACCTATCCTCTGACATTGTTGAACTTAAGCTTGGCGAGAAGAACACAAGCGGTCAGATTCAGGACCTTACACCAGTGCAGCCTAATGCATATGACGGTACCAAGACAAACGTCAAGAGCGTGGGTGAAAGCATTATGGTGGTGCCGGGCAACGCGTCTTACAATCTCAAGGTTTACACCAGCCAGGAAGGCACACAGACGGCTATAGACCCTCAGAAATGGACGCTCAATATTGCTGACATCATAGGCGCTCCGGAAGGTGCCGCAGCCTTCGAAGCCGGATATTCCTACAAGGTGACCATAGTGGTTTACGGACTTGAGGAAGTGAAGATTTCTGCTGAACTCGAAGACTGGAAAGACGGCGGTTCAGTTATCATTGACCCGGATCTTTAACGGATTATGAAAAAGTTCTGCATATTTTATCCATTGCTTGCCCTCGCGGTTCTTTCCTGCAACAAGGCGCATCAGCCTGCCCCTGGGGAGGATGAGAACGCGTGGGTGAATGACGAGAGCCTCAGGGTACCCGTACAGTTCGCTTCCCGTACTGACGTGGAGACCAAGGCCATCAACTACGGTCCCATCACAGGGAGTGTGATGAGCTCCCTCGATGTGGGGGTGATATCAGTGGCGGAGAAACAGAGCGATGGCAGTCCGATAGTCTGGGATAAGTCTTTGGAAGGGTCCATACTTATTGACAATCTGATGGTTACGACTTCCGAAACCGGAGAGATCGTGTTCTCCCCGAAGATTTACTATCCTTTCGGCAATCAGTACGCCTACTCTTTCTACAGCTACTATCCTTACGCCAACATCAACGGTGAGGCTGCTTCCATCGTGGACGGTGCCTACAGCATCACCTACGACCTGGGCAACACCGACATTCTCTGGGCAAATTCCGTTGCCGAGGACTACAACGGTGTGGCGGGTTACAATGCAGCCTATTGCCGTGCGGTGAAACAGGACGGAGTGGAGTCTCAATATTTCCCGAAACTCCAGTACAAGCACCTGCTCACTGCAATGGTATTCAAGGTTGTGGGCAAGGACAGCGACATAGCCAACTATGACGTGAAGGTGACCGGACTTCAGATTACCAACACCTCTTCCAAGGCAACGCTCACAGTGGCCGACAGCAACGGTGCAAATTCCGGAGTGATTACCGGAAACGGGGATGGCGGAAGCATAGGTTTCACAAACCTTGATGTGACTCCTACTGCCACGGCTTCCGAACTCTGCACCATTCTCGCTATGCCGGCCTCCAACTACACAGCCGAAATCACCCTCACGGTGGACGGTGCCAACCAGAGCACTGTGGAGCTGAACATAGGCAGTGAGTCCACATCCTACGATGCCGGCTACATCTACTATTTTACAGTAACCATCAATAATCCTCAGGAGGTCACCATCATCCAGACAGGTCTCGATGAGTGGATTGCCGGGGATTATCCGGATGAAGGCAAGGAGATATGATGCATCTGCGGACTGCTTTGACAATTGCCCTTCTGCTCGTGGCTTCAGGCTTCGGGCAGAGGGCTTTTGCCCAGCAGTTTTCCATCAGGTCCAATGCCCTTTCCACCGGAATACTCCAGACACCCGACTTCGGAGTGGAAATAGTCGCCGGGGAACACAGTTCCGTCGCTCTCTCAGTGGCCGGCCATTTCAAGCCCTACGGTCTGGATACCAAACTTCTGACCGTCCAGCCCCAGTACCGCTATTGGTTCTCAGGCAGGCCCCTGAACAGGGAATATGTGGGTGTGGCTGCTCTCTATGCCGGATATGATATCAGGCTCAATGACAATATCTACAATGGCAATGCAGCCGGTGCCGGGATTACTGGCGGATATGTGCTTTCTATGGGCAAGCGCTGGGGAATAGAATTTTCCGGGGGCCTTGCCCTTATGTTTTTCAATCAGAAACGTTACAACCGTTCCGACAGTTATGAGGACTATTATGCCGGAGACGGAGATTGGGCCAATTCCAAGGGTTATTGCCTCATTCCCTTTAACATAGGTGTAACTTTCATATACATTATAAAGTAATGCGCAGGCATCTTTTCATAAGCATCTTCCTTATTGTTCTGAGCGCCGTGTCCCTCCGGGCACAGCAGATGAAGAGGGTGACCGGCAGGGTGTTGGACAAGACCAGCGGCAAGCCCATAGACCAGCAGCAGTTCGGAATCAGGATTTACGGCTTCAACACGGTCGCAGCTGCAAGGGATGTGAAGCAACTTATGGACTTGGATGCCAATACTTTTGTAGTACCCGATGCAGAAGCCTATCCGGACGACAGCGGTTATTATGAAATCAGCGTTGCTGAGACAGGCGCCTTGATCTTCAAGGCTGATATGAAGGATGCGGTGCTGGAACAGGTCAATTTCAGGCTTGAAATCAATGTCCGCATAGAAATGGGCAACTACATACGCACCAGCCAGGTCTCAGCGGTCAGGGATGTCGTGGATGTGATAGACCAGCGCACCGATATGGAGGGCAACTATCTCAAGGCAAGGAGCTCTATCAGCATCCCCGACAACGTGGGCAAGACTGATGCCCGCCTCATAGTGCAACCCTTCCTCATCGATGCTGTTTCCAAGGATACCCTGCGCGCCCTCAGGCCTCTGGTGATGGAAGGCAGCGAATATGCCATGACCCAGCACCGGAGGATGAACTTTGACGACAGTCAGGACCCTCTGAATTCCTACCTCCTCCCCGATACTCTCACGGCAGATGCCCTGGTCATTCCCTGGGCGGACACCATCTATGTCAGGGACCCTTCCCGCAACTATCTCGTGAAAGGCATAGTCCTTTTCGAGGACTACAACAGGGTCTATGACCGCAAGGATTATTACCTCGCCTCTTCGAGAATAGGCCGTCCCCTGCGCTTCCTGGAATATTCTATGGTGCCTTATATGCTGGATCCTCAGGCCTACAGGGAGAGGGCAAAGCGCGAAAAGCGCAATACGGCAGGCAATATGTCCCTGACCTTTAAGGTGGGACAGGCCCGTCTTGAAGATTCCGACACTCTCGGTAAGCGGCAGTTGGACTCCATTCGCAATGTTCTTCTGGACATTATCCACGGGGAAGGTTCGCAACTTAAGGAATTCCATATTACGGGTACGGCTTCTCCGGAAGGGCCTCTTGCCGGCAATCAGAAACTGGCCAAGAAGCGTCTGGACTATGCCCTGGGACAGATTACCTCCGTGCTTCCTGCCAGTGTCAGGGAAAGGGTCTATATGACCACCGATGCCAAGGTGGCCTCCTGGAGCAGGGTGGCGGAACTGCTCGATGCCGATTCACTCGTTTTCGAAGCTGAGTCTGTCCGTTCCATAGTGGCGGCAAATCCACGCAATCAGGACCGCCAGGGCTATCTCATACGTTCCCTCCCGTACTACAAATCAGTGATTGCTCCTCTGCTTCCACGCCTCAGGTCGGTCAGTTATTCCTATTCCTATGAAATATTCAGGGAACTCACTCCGGAGGAAATCCTCGACAGGTATCTGCACGATGAGGACTACCGCAGTGGCCGAAAACAATTTGCCCTCTATGAATACTGGCACCTTTTCAATACGGTGACTGACAAGGACGAACTGCATTCCCTCTATGAGAGGGCCTATAGGGAATCTATGGAAGTGAGCGGCAAGCCGTGGATACTTGCAGCCTGCAACCTTGCTGCCTCGAAAATTGCCGGGGGAGTCTGTGACACCACCTTGTTGAGCCGTTTCATAGACCTCAAGACCCACACTACGGATTTCCGTATGATGCGGCTCAACGGCAACGGCTACGACCTGGTGAACCCTGAGGCGGTGGTGGCCAACCAGTTGATAATGTATGTGATGGCCGGGGATTTCCGCAAGGCAGGCCAGTTGGTGAACATCCTCCCGGACAATGACCGCAACCGTATGGTCCGTGCCTTCGCCCTCTGCCTCGGCGGTTATTACAAGGGCGGAAAGACAGCTTATGAGAGGGCGGAAGCCAGAAAGGTGTTCGACTTGGTGAGTTCATCATCGCTGAGGAACAAAATGGTGCTCTGCCTGGCTATGAACACCAAGAACTACGACGATATGGCGGAAAATATGTTGGAGGAACTGCCTCAGGACGATGCCTTGACGAGTTATTTCCGCTGCATAGTATATTGCCGCAAAGGAGCCCGCACCAAGGACTTTATGGACGACATTGCAGCAGAAGACGCACTCCTGGACTGTTTCCATAAGGACAAATCCTTCATAGACATAGCCGCAAATGACGGTTATGTGGTTGAAACCATATTCAAGAATGCTAAAGACAGGTATGACTATGGCGAATAAGACTTTACTTTGTTGCGCTGCCCTCTGCCTGTTCTGCAGTTTTGCACAGGCCCAGGAGGTGGACACAACCGGCTTCAATGCCCTGGAATACTCGATGCAGAAACGCTGGAGACCTTCCAATTCCGAGTTCCGTGGCGACAGGTTCAGCGACAATCTCACGCTCAGCTTAGGCGGTGGGGTGGAGCAGCTGCTGGAAAGGTCCACTTCTTCCTATTCCCTCGGTCCTCTTATGAGGGCATCCTTAGGCAAGGATCTCAACATCACCAACAATCTCTTCGTGGGCGTATCCGCCGGGATGTTCAGACGCAACCGCGACGGAGCCAAGGTGCTGCGGGGAGGGCTTGAACTCGGTCATTCTTTCGACATCGCGTCCTATTTCTGGGGTTATGACCCGGACCGCAAGCTGGGATTGGGTACGGTTGAGGCTCTGGGTATTAATCTTTCAAGGGCCGCCGGGCAGTACCGCTTTTCTGCATCAGTGAGTTTGGGGCTGCGTCTCAAGGCTATGGTGGCCAAGGATTTTGAGTTCTTCTTCCAGCCGGATGTCTCTTTCTACACCGACGGCATAGACTGTTCCTCTGCAGCCAACTGGCAGAAATTCGACTTCGGATACGGCTTCAGCTTCGGAGCGATATTGCACGTGAACCGTTACCGGGCTGTGCCTTTCCAGGTGAGGAACCCCACCGAATGGCTCATCGACGGGGGCTATTTCCTGTTTTCGGGAGGCTGCAATTTCCAGATTTCCTCCCTTACCCTCGACAGACCCGGTCTCTTCCCTTCGGCCCGCGAGACTGTGCAGCTGACCTATGGGAGAGTGGTGGAAGGCCCTCTGGCAGTGGAACTTGCATTCTTTTATTCGAGGGATGTGTGGAAGCAGTTTTCGGAAGGTCGCAATATGCCTTGCTACTATGTCGGATTCAGGCCTCAGGTGGCTTTCGACCCTCTCTGGTGGGCAGGAATTGACTGGTTCTCAATGCCGCTTGTGCTCGGTCCGGAAGTCGGACTTATGGCCAAGATTGATGACGGCTACAGCGTAATACGCAGCTATATGGGCCTTTCAGTGGCCTTGCGTCCCGATTTCCTGGTGCACAGGCACCTGTCTCTCTTCCTTGAACCGCGCTTTTCTATGGTGCCCTACACCTGGACTCCTCGCACCAACAGCACCCTTGTCACCGGCAGCCGCAACTATTACGATATGCTGCTGAGCCTTTCAGTCGGTATGCGTGTGCCTTTCTGACGATTTCTGCTTTGATTCAGTCTGCAACTTCCCGGAGAATGCCCCGTTGGCCCTGTAGTCAGGAGCATAGAGCGATTCTATTGTAGGGACTTGGGCGGTGAATACTCCTGCCTGGCTTACGAAAAACTCTTCCTCTATGTCTCTGTCCTCTTCCGGAAAGACTTCGAACCAGTAATCAAGAGCATCTTCGTGCACCTCCCTGTAAGCTTGCGCACCGACCCACCAGGCGGCACAGCCTTGCAGCGCAGGATTGATTCTCCATTCGCGAAGGCCGCAACCGTAGTGGCCGGAAAGCTGGCGCACAGGTCGCAGGCAGGCGCTGTACGGAAGTCTCAGGTGGACAAGGGAACGGTTCTCATCGCTGTGGACTTTGTATCTTATGGTCAGTTTGTCGCCCACTTTCAGCACTTCTCCTTCCCGGAGCGGACGGTATTTGCCTTCTTCTGTCATCATCAGGGCTTCCGTGGAGATGCTGAATCCGTTTCCGGCAGCCTTGATTTCCCGCAGCGGCAGGTATGATGTTGCACTGAGACTGAGTACGGAGGTGCCGAGCATTTCTTCAGAGCCCCGTCTTACAGCCAGCACCGCATTCACATATTCAAATCCGCTTTCCCATTTCTGGTTGTCCTTCTGTATCATCAGCCAAAGCCTTATGCCGTCGGCTATTTCCGCTGCCCGCTCATCTTTTCTGCCCTTTCCTTCAAGATAGGCATTCCAATTGTCCATCAGGTCGCAGACAATCGAGTGGGCGTAGGCCTCGGACTCCAGCATAGCCCTGAACGGCATCACGGCATTCGGGTAGTAGCAACCACCGCTGGAGTGCTCCACAGCATATTCTTTGAGCGAGGCTATGTCTGCAGTGAGCAGTTTCTCCATCTTCAGACGACCAAGGCCGAGAGATGTCGTGAAAGCATTGCTGTGGCCTGCACAGATTTCCATAAAAGCTGCCGCCCTGCGGCCCTTTTCCAGAATACGGCCTTTGAGTATGTCCTTCCCGCTTTTTGCGCAGGCATATTCCCTGATTGCATTTGTCGCTTCCTTATTCTCCTTTATGAGTTTTGAGTCCACCGCAATCTCAGGGAAGAAGGACCTCACTCTGAAATATTGGCCCACTGAAAGCTTCCAGAAAAGGCCTGGGGGCTGCGAGAAGAAACTCCTGTCCAGATATGCCACGGCATCCGGGAAGATGGCCTCGATACTTTCGTCCTCGAGCCCCGCCTTCCGTAATCCGGAGAGTCTTTCAAGCACCACGGCCGTGAGCACCGGTGAGGAATTGAAGTCCGGGAACCAGGCAAAACCTCCGTCGCTGCACCTGCATTTGAGGACTTTTTCCCAAGCTTCCTTCCAGTCTCCCTGTCCGGTGAGATGGCGTACGCACAGCACTTCGCTCAGGTCCAGGAGGTTTTCCGATTTGATTTCTGTCTTGCCCCTCATCACTTCGTCAAGCAAATCGCCAAGACTTCTTTCCCGGGCTGTGGCAGACTCTCCGCTGAAATTGATGAATTCGGCCCTGAGCCTATTTTCCAATTGTGCTCTGTCTCCATCTTTGGTGAGCAGGGCGGAATGGGTTTCTGTGACTTCCTGCTTGTCCGGAAGAACCGGAATCCTCACTGCAATTCCGTCTGAGGCGGATTCCGAGATGAAGCTTGCCTTGATTTTCAGACTTGCCCTGCCATTGCTGAATGATGAGAGGCTTTCGGCTGCGGGTATGTTCATCTGCAGGTCTGGAGTGTGGATGCCCATGGAGGGGAGTTCCACAGGGAAGGATTTGGACAGCAGGGCTGCACTTTCCCCGTCGTACACAGTTATGTCCAATATGCCTTTCACGGTTTTGTCCGTGTTGTTCGAAAGGCTCGGACGGAAATGCCAAAGGTCAGCTCCGTAGAGCAGGGAAGGCTCGTGGACGGTGATGCTCACCGGCTGGCTCACCACAAATTCTTGCCGCAGGCTCCTGTTGTGGAAGGCCTTGTCGTGGGCAAACACTGATACTATATAGGTCGAAAGCCTGTCCGGGGCTGTGAAACGCAGCTCGGCAGTCCCGTCCTCGGCCGTGCAGATATGGGGCTCGAAAACTGCCGTGCTCCGGAAATCGTCCCTTATACGGATTTCCATATCGGCGGGCCCGGACTCTTTCGGGCTTCGGTTCATAGCTGCACTTGAAGGTGCCATCTCAGCGTCTTCCATAAACTCCGCTCTGCTCCCCATCAGCTGGAAAGGCATTATGCCCCGGTAAAAATTGTCTGCGCTGAAATCGCAGCCGTCGGATGTGGTGCCACAGAGGTAGATGCCACGTATGGACGGAAAAATCTCGTTCCACCTGTTTGGGGCTATGTCCTCGGTGCTCTTGTCGAAAATCGCGGCGGCGAGTTCAGCCTGCGCGGTGGATTTGAACTCCAGACAGTATTCCACTCCGGGCAAGAGACTGTCACTGAATCGTTTGATGCTCAGAGGCAGGCGGAAACTGTCTGCTTTTCGGGTGAACTGGTGGGAGAAACTGTGGCATTCCCCGTTGCGTATGTAATCCATTTTCACCATAATCCTGTCAGTCCATCCTTCCCCGAATGTCCACATCAGCTTTTTGAGGTTGTTGTCTTTCGTCCCGTCCAGCTTGAAGGATAGTATGTCCAAAATGTGCCCGTCCAGGTCCACCACAATGGCATTTGCCCATACAGGGGAGCTGGAGCCGAAAATGATCCCGATGCCATTGTCCTTTTCCACCACCTTGTAGGCATTGTCCAATCTGCAGCAGAGGCTTTCGTCCTGTTCGGAGAGTTTCAGCAATTCAAGTTTGCGGGTGCTGCCGGAGCGGACTTCCTTGCCGTTACCGTCCCTGAACACATATTCCTTGTGCAACTTGAGCAGGTAAAGTCCCGAAGGATGGGCCTTTAGGCTGAGACTTGCGCTTTTCCCGCTTTCGCACAGACCGGAATCCAGCACTTCCTTGCCCTTGAGCAGTTGCCATTCAATCTGCCCTTCCAGCGGGGCTCCGTCAGTGTCTCTAAGCGCTGGAGTGAATACAATCTCATCCTCTTTGAGAATCAGCTGCTCAGGCTCATCCCAACTGTAACCATCCTTTTCGTTCCGGCAGAATTCCCCTTCAGCCAAGCCTTCCAGAGCGCAATCTATGCTGAAATCCCTGCCCACGGTCAGCCAGGCCTGTTTCTCAATCGTCTGTCCGGCTGCATCAGTAAGGCGCAGGCTTATGGTATAGTGGCTTTGCCCGGTCTTTGCACTTTCGACATAGAAAATGAAGTTGCCTTCCCGGTCCATCTGGGGCACGCCTTTCACCGGATTTCCCCTCCAGGATGAAATCTCATATTCCAGCCCCATTCCCTCAAGACTGTTCCCGGCATAACTCGTGATTTTTCCCTTCACCGGCACCTTGTCCCCCGGGAAATATTTCACACCGTCGTGGGTGAAATCTATGGAATAGTCCGGGAGTTTGAACTCGTCCACTGTGAACCATTTGGCGTTGATAGTCTGCCCGTTTATGAAAATGGCGAGTTTCCAGCTTCCGGCCCGATGGTCCCCGGGCAGTTGCATTTTTCCTGCAACTGAACCGAAGTTATTGGTGGTCAGGAATATGCTGGAGACGTTATTGTCTTGGGCATCTCTCACAATGGCCTGCACCTGCAAACCTTCAGGGGCGGTGTTCATCTTCCCGTTGCGATAGTCCTTGTATATTATGGACTTGAACTCAAGCGTTTCGCCCGGTCGGTAGGCGCTGCGGTCGGTCAGCAACTGGGCCTGCCAAGCATCCTGGTCTTCATAGTCCGATTCGGAATATTTGTTCACGCTGAATCTGTCGCTGCATCGCATCAGACCGTCTTCGGCAACGCAGCTTGCCACAATCTGCCTTGCTCCTCCTTCAATGGCCTCAGCCAATTCCCCTGTCAGAAGTGTAGGTCCGTTGAAGCTCATACTTTTCTTAACCAGGGACTTGTCCTTGCGGTTGAAGATTTCGATTTCGGCCTCTTCCACAGGCTTGCCCGTCATTCTCTCGGCAAGGTACATCAGCCATCCGTCAGCAGTCTTGTCCAAAGTTACTGCCAGGGAATGTCGCCTGAGGCTGAATTTTTCCCTGCACTTTCCGCTTTCTAATACGGCTGTGTAATCCCCGTCGGCAAGGACGGGAAGATGTGTCCGGAGTGTGTCTATGACATAGAAACTGTGGGAGGGATTTTCAAATGTACGGCTGAATACGGCAGGCCCCTTGTCTGTATTGCCCTCGTGGACAATCATCTTCACATTGCCGAGATTGCGGAGGCCGATTTTCACCTTGTCGCCGTTTATCTGGGCATAGACAGCGCTGCCCTTCAATTGCCCAATCAGTTTTTCAGCGCCGTTTTCGTTTTCAAGCAACTGTTTCTCTTCGTCTCTGAACCGGTCTTTCTCGTCGCAGAGTTCCTTGCACCGG
>JALFCH010000173.1 GCA_022771245.1 Rikenellaceae bacterium
GGCTGCCATAGGCAAGGTACATCTGACGACGGAGTTCCCTGTCATTGCAGTATTTCATGAAAGGGGAATAGCTCGGATAGTCGAGAGTGAAAGCCCAACCCTCCATACCTTTCTCTGCCGCTGTCTCGGCTGCGGCTGCCAACACATAGGAAGGCAGACCTTCCAGACGGGTGCTGTCCGTGACGTTCATCACATAGGCATTGGTGGCAGAGAGCAGATTCTTCTGGAAAGACAGTGTGGTGAGGGAAAGTTCCTCGGAAATGCGGCTGTATTTCTCCCTGTCTTCTCCCTGGAGGTTGGCACCGTTCCGAGTGAAACTCCTGTAGGTGTTTTCAAGAAGTTTCATCTGGTCCTTTGCCAAGCCCATACTGTCTTTCTGTTCGTACACTGCCTTGACCCTTGCAAAGAGCTTTTCATTGAGGCTCACATACATAGAGTAATCGTTGAGCATAGGAGCCACTTCCTCGGCGATCTGCTGCATCTGCTCGTTCACATCTGCTTCCATCAGATTGTAGAATATATTGGACACCCTGTCAAGGGTCCTGCCTGAGTACTCCATTGCCTCAATGGTGTTCTCGAAAGTAGGCTTCTCGGGATTGTCGGCTATGGCATCTATTTCTGCCTTGGCTTCAGCTATGCCCTGAGTGAAAGCCGGCAAATAATGTTCATTTTTGATTTTGTCAAATTGCGGAGCCCCGAAAGGTAATTTGGACTCCGTCAAAAGCGGATTCTCCATATTGCAAGAAAAAAGGATGGGCAGCACGGCA
Source organism: Rikenellaceae bacterium (assembly GCA_022771245.1). Lineage (GTDB taxonomy): Bacteria > Bacteroidota > Bacteroidia > Bacteroidales > UBA932 > Cryptobacteroides. The sequence continues at coordinate 768 of JALFCH010000173.1, forward strand.
GCTGCTACTGATACATATTTCTTCATAATTAAAACTCTTGTTTCGCAAGTCTTGATTATTTGATTCAAATCTGCAAAAATACAAAAAATCCAGAATTCCTGCGATGCGGGAATCACACTTTCTCAATACAATAGATGCGTGTCGAATTCTGACGGTATCTGATGTCGTAACATCCGCATTCCGAATAATATCTCCGGCTTCTGTGGCAAGTCATATAATCCGGATTGAAACCCCTTACCGACAGTTCTGACAATGTGGCACTCTCCTTCTGTTCACATATAAGGGACTCGAGCAGGGAGTAATTCTTCTCCAGGATTGATGCCACCCTTGTCCGCACATAGCGTCCTGCCAAATGTTCCGCATAGTAGTGGCGGTTTTTGCATTTGACACTGCAATACACCTTGTCCGTTCTTCCGTAGGGCATCTCCTCCCCGCATTCCAGACAGATTCGCCTGCCCTCTTCCTGTTTAGCACCGTATTCCATAACATCGCCTGTTTAAAATTGAAGCAACTGATTTTTTTACAACTTACCAAGCCGGAGACAAATATGGAATATGGACCGGATAATTCAAACACTTTTGCAGGGGGAGCATAAGGATTTTTGTACAAATCCATCAGACAAGCATAAAAAAACGCTGATGAATTTTTTCACAAGAAAAACATAGTGATTTATTCATATGTTTTTTCGATGCAATTTTTTTGATGAAAAAGTGAAACGGAGTGCACAAATGAGTTTTTTATAGTGATTCAGGAAAAAATCATTGCCGGAAAAGCCTGAACTCTTGCAATTGAAATACAGGGTAGCCTATTTTTGCAGAGTCGGGAAAAGGACGTCCGCAAGGTTTCCGACAAAGTCCTGTGTCCGGAACAGGAACAATTACCTTTATTATTATAAGAATTATGGAATCAGTCAACAGAATCGAAATTCTCGGCAACGTGGGCAACATCAGAATCCAGGAAGCCGGTGAAAGCAGGGCAATTCACCTGTCAGTAGTCACAAACAGGGTGGCACGGAACAAGAACGGAGAAAACTATGTGGAAGCAACCTGGCATTATGTGGAAGCCTGGGAAAATCAGGCCAACATAGCGGATTTCTCAACGATAACCAAGGGTTGCTGGGTAAGGGTCATCGGCAGAATCAAGAACAACAAGTACACCGGCAGCGACAAGATTGAGAGATATACCACTGACATCGTCGCAAACAGACTGGAAGTGGTGGATGTCAAAGAGTGATGTGAAGGATGTCTGTCAGGTCCCGGTGAAGGGTGAAATATTTTTTCTATTTTTGCACAAATTATCCGCAATGGCAAGAAAAATACGCATCACACTCGCGGCGCTCTCCTTTGTGGGGATTACGCTGCTGTTCCTGGACCTGACAGGTATCCTGCATCATTGGTTGGGCTGGATGGCCAAAATCCAGTTGTTTCCGGCCATACTCTCCCTATCGGCCGTGACTGTCATCATCATAGCCCTTGTCACTTTCGTCTTCGGTAGGGTTTATTGCTCGGTCGTCTGTCCTCTGGGCATTTTTCAGGACATTTTTTCCTGGATTCACGGCAAGAGCACAAAAAAGGGCAAATACAGGTTCGGATACACAAAGGCGCTGAACATTCTCAGATATGCCTCTCTTGCGGTTTTTATAGCAGCGAGCGCCTTGGGGGTAATCTCGATTGCTTCTCTGATTGAACCTTACAGCAGTTACGGACGAATTGTGAACGAAATTTTTGCGCCTCTCTACCGGGCCGTCAACAACCTTTTCGCCAGTGTTGAAGACCATTTCGGAAGCTATAACTTCTACACCTCGGAAGTCTGGTTCAGGAGTGCTGCATCTTTGGCTGCGGCTGTGGCAAGTTTTGTCTTGCTTGGATTCCTGAGTTGGAAATGGGGCAGAATCTGGTGCAACAGCATCTGTCCGGTTGGTTCCATACTGAGTCTCATATCCAGATTCAGTCTCTTTGCCCCGGTCATAGACAAGGCCAAATGCCGCAATTGCAGACTATGCGAAAAAAGGTGCAAATCCTCCTGCATCAGCATTGCAGACCATAAGATCGACTATAGCCGTTGCGTAGTTTGTCTGGATTGTCTGGAAGAATGCCGGCACGATGCCCTGCATTATAGATTCCGATACTCTCAGAAAGAAAACACGGCAACAGAACAGGGGTCGTCCTCAAGGGAAGACGGGGAAGGACGCAGGGATTTCCTCAAAACGGGAGCTGCGACTGCAGGTGCGTTGGCTCTGGGAAGTCTGCCTATACGCGCTGCCGCACCGGAAAGCGATTCAGCAAACCTGAAAACGCCACTCAAGCCGGCCGGTTCGGAGAGCCTCAAGCATTTTTCCGACCATTGCATAGCCTGCCAGTTATGTGTTGGAGCGTGCCCCAACTATGTACTTACTCCATCCAAAGACCCGGGTACACTTATGCAGCCTGAAATGGTCTTTACGAGAGGTTACTGTCGTCCCGAATGTACAAGATGCTCTAATGTCTGCCCGGCGGGAGCCATCAGACCGGTCACGAAAGAGGAGAAGACTGCTATAAGCATAGGATATGCCGTGGTGGACTATGAACTCTGCGTGGCAGAGAGAGGAGAGGCCTCCTGCGGGAATTGCGCAAGGCATTGTCCGGCAGGTGCCATACGTATGATACACAAGAATCCTGAAGACCTCAATTCGGCAAGAATCCCGAGCGTTAACGCCGACAGGTGTACAGGTTGCGGAGCGTGCGAATTCAACTGCCCTGCAAAACCTGTCAAGGCGATTAAGGTTGAAGGACGCGAAGTACATATCCAGAATTGAGACATCAATCAGCAGGCTCTATGTCAAGGGTAAAGCCTGAAAAGAAAGCAGAAACCGGAAACAATGGAAAGAAGAGAATTTTTGAAAATAGGTTCCGCAGCCGTAGCCGCTTTGGCTGCAGGGGGCTCCGTGGTGGTCCGTGCAGACGAAAGACTTTATGAATCAAACAGAATGACGTTCCGCAAAGACAGAAAAACCGGAGAAGACATAGGCGTACTTGGCTACGGATGTATGAGATGGCCTACCGTCACCGGGGCAGACGGTCAGAAAACAGTGGATCAGAACAGGGTGAACGAACTCACCGATTATGCCATTGCCAACGGCGTAAACTATTTCGACACGGCTCCTGTATATCTCAGAGGGCAAAGCGAAAGGGTGACCGGAACAGCTCTGGCAAGACACCCGAGAGACAAGTGGAAAATAGCCACGAAACTGTCCAATTTCCAGGACTGGAGCCGGGAGGCCTCGATGAAAATGTATGAGGATTCCTTCCGGAACTTGCAGGTGGAAGTGATTGACTACTACCTGCTCCACGCCGTGGGAGAGAGTATGGAGGATTTCAACAAAAGGTACGTGGACAACGGGATGCTGGAATTTCTGAGCCGGGAAAGGGAAAAGGGAAAAATCGTGCATCTGGGGTATTCCTTCCACGGGAGCAGGGAGATGTTCGACCGGTTGCTGGAAACCCACAGCCAATGGCACTGGGATTTCATACAGATTCAGATGAACTATCTCGACTGGGACTATGCCGAATCGGGCAACTGCAATGCACGTTATATGTACAACAAACTCACGGAGGCAGGCATACCGGTGATAATAATGGAGCCTCTGCTGGGAGGAAGGCTGGCAAATGTGGCCGACAACGTGGAAGAAAAACTCAGGAAGAGAGACCCGCAGGCAAGTGCTGCAAGATGGGCCTTCCGCTTTGCCGGGAGCTGGGACAATGTGCTCTGCGTTCTCAGCGGAATGACCTACAGGGAACACCTCGAGGACAATCTGGAGACATTCTCTCCTCTCAAGGTTTTGGACGAAGGGGAAGTGGAATTTCTGCACAGAATGGCTAAACTGATCCACGACTATCCCACAGTGCCGTGTACCGCCTGCGACTATTGTATGCCTTGCCCTTACGGAGTGGATATCCCGGGCAACTTCCGTCACTACAACAAGTGCGTTCAGGAGGGATTTGTGGACATTAAGCCGGAAAGTGACAACGGGGAAGGGTATAATTCAGATATGAGGGAATTCCGGAGAAACCGCAGAAAATACCTTATCAGTTACCAGAGGGATGTGATGCGGGAGGCCAGAGCCAACAAATGCATAAACTGCGGACAATGCATTCAGCACTGCCCGCAGAGTATCAGAATACCTCAAGAGTTGCACAAGATCGACCTTCTGGTGGAAAATCTCCGAAGAAGCATCGAAGATTAGAAAGAGTAACCGACTCCAAGGTTGAATGTATTCTTGACGGTGCCCCATGCGAGGTAAGTCAAGTCTATCCTCACGCCCTTGAACTTGCACCCCAGTCCGACTGAAGCAAAAGAAGGGAGAGGACAGGATTCCGCTGCGTATCTGTAACCGGCACGTACAAAGAGCATATCCTTCCATCCGTACTGGGCTCCGAGCGCTGCAGTAAAACTGTTGTTCAGATAATAGTCTGCATCGATATTGATTTGGAGTCCGTGGGCGGAAGCATAGACTGCATCATACATCCCGGCGAGTTTAACGGATGCTGCAGGGAAAAACGCCTGCCCGGAAGAGGATTTGACCGGTGTGCCGAAATTCAACGCTCCGGCAGAAACCGCAAAATCCCCGAACTTGCCCATAAGGACAAAATCCGCTGCAAAGGAATTGTTCGCTACCTGCGGGGCAAGAGTCTGCATTGCATAGCGGAGATTCAAACCTGCCGACAGGAAATCCACGAAGCGCCAGGCCACTCCAACTCCAAGTTTCATCTGACCGGGAGCATATTTGCCGGTAGCCTTACCGCTGTCGTTGTAAATGTCATAGGCAGGGTCTGCTCCATAGGAAAGAGATGCTGAAACCCCTATCTTGCCCTTGACGTTATATGCAAAGCCGGCATTGACATAATTGGTCCCGGACGGCTGATAGAGCATATAACCCAACTCCACCGCCATTCTGTCTGAGCAGAAAGGTACCATTGCGGAATTGCCGTCGGCAGCCCAAGCCATATTGTTTGAGGACATAGAGGCGGCACCGGCCATTGCAAGGTCAGCAGCACCGCGGCTGGTCCGCACCCAAGGGAGGGCGGACCAGCTTTGTGCTGAAGATGAAATCGTTATCAGCAGTGAAAAAAGAACTATGTTTATTCTTTTCATTACTGATGGGAATTATTTGCGTACCTCCACAAGATTTGGAGTCTTAATACATTTGCTCAGATC
>JALFCH010000053.1 GCA_022771245.1 Rikenellaceae bacterium
GGGTGAGCAGGTAATTCACTGATTCAGTGTCGATTTCCACCATTTTCAGGTCCACATCCTCCCTTTCCAGAAGGTATTGCGACAGCACGCCCATACCCGGCCCCACTTCCAGGGTCGGCATTACGCATCCCTCATCCACAATCAGCGATTCGGCTATTTTCTGAGCAATCGACAAGTCCGTCAGGAAATGTTGTCCCAGCGCTTTTTTAGGTCTTACTTCCATTTTTCAGAGAATTTGTCCGCAAAGATAGGACAACAGTTTCAATTTTTATCATTCAGGCTTATCCTATTCAATTTTATTTGTTTAATTTTGCTGGATTTTTGTGGGCAAGGCATATTACCCAGTGCCTGATTAACGGAAAACAAATTATCAAATATATGTACAGAACACATACTTGCGGACAACTCCGCATAGAAAATGCAGGCGAAACGGTCACACTCGCCGGGTGGGTGCAGAAATGCCGCAAACTCGGAGGTATGACTTTCATAGACCTGCGCGACCGCTACGGCATCACCCAGCTGGTCGTCAACGCCTCTGAAGGAGAACTCATGCAGACAGCCGCTTCTCTCGGAAGGGAATTCGTGATACAGGCCACCGGAAAGGTCATAGAGCGTTCCAGCAAGAACCCCAAGATGCCTACCGGAGACATAGAAATCGAGGTGACAGCGCTCAAGGTCCTGAACAAGGCCCAGACCCCTCCTTTCACCATCGAGGATGTCAGTGACGGAGGTGAGGAACTCCGTGCGAAATACCGCTACCTTGACCTGCGCCGCAACCCTCTGCGCAAGGCTCTCGAACTCAGGCACAGGATTGCGCACGAAATCCGCAACTATCTCGATGCCAAGTCCTTCCTTGAAATCGAGACTCCTTATCTCATCAAATCCACTCCTGAGGGAGCCAGGGATTTCGTGGTGCCGTCCAGAATGAATCCGGGACAGTTCTACGCCCTTCCGCAGTCTCCGCAGACCTTCAAGCAGCTGCTTATGGTGGCCGGTTACGACCGCTACTTCCAAATCGTGCGCTGTTTCCGTGACGAGGACCTCAGAGCTGACCGCCAGCCGGAATTCACCCAGATCGACTGCGAAATGTCCTTCGTGGAGCAGGAAGACGTGCTCAACACCTTCGAGGGAATGATGAGGACTCTTTTCAAGAATGTGCTGGACGTGACCATCCCGAATCCTATTCCGAGAATGAGCTGGTACGACGCTATGGATTTCTACGGCAGCGACAAACCGGACATCCGCTTCGATATGAAGCTCCACGAAATCACCTCCCTCGTGCAGGGGCAGGGCTTCTCTGTCTTTGACTCAGTGGAATACGTGGGCGCAATAGCAGTGAAGGGCGCGGCGGAATACACCCGCAAACAGCTGGACGAACTCACAGAATGGGTAAAGCGTCCTCAGGTGGGAGCCAAAGGCTTGGTTTACATCAAGTTGAACGCTGACGGGAGCATAAAGTCCTCAGTGGACAAGTTCTACACCCCGGAGCAGCTCGCAAAGGTGGCTGAGACAGCCGGAGCGGAGAAAGGAGACCTGGTGCTCGTGCTTTGCGGTCCGAAGAGAAAGACTCAGACTATGCTCGGAGTGCTCCGTATAGAAATGGGCAACCGCCTCGGTCTGAGGGACCCGCTGAATTTCGCGCCTCTATGGGTGGTGGATTTCCCTCTGCTCGAATGGGACGACGAGACCAATCGCTTCTACGCAATGCACCATCCGTTCACGGCACCTAAGCCGGAGCATCTGGACTTGTTCTACAGCAACAGGAAAGAAGACCTTGAGAAAGTATGTGCAAATGCCTATGACTTCGTTCTCAACGGCACCGAGCTCGGCGGCGGATCCATACGTATCCACGAGGCTGATGTGCAGGAGAGAATGTTCGAGGTGCTCGGCATCAGCAAGGAAGACGCTGATTACAAGTTCGGTTTCATAATCAATGCGTTCAAGTTCGGTGCTCCGCCTCACGGAGGTCTCGCATTCGGTTTCGACCGTGTCTGCGCCCTCTTCGGAGGTCAGGAGACCATACGTGACTATATCGCATTCCCTAAGAACAACCAGGGACGTGATGTGATGATAGATTCCCCATCCTATATAGATCAGGAGCAGATGGACGAACTTTGTCTGAACTCCACTGCCCCTAAAGAGTAAAGCAATCTACTTATGTTGGCACGGGGTTTGCGCTGCAAGCCCCGCTTTTTATTTTCCGAATACAATGAAAATCAAGAAACTATCCATCCCGGCCGCCATCATTTCGGCTATAGTGCTGCTCTCTTCCTGCGGCAAAATCAGCAGGTTCCAGGGCAATTATTCATTCAAGACCAGCGGAACTGTGACTATGGAAAGAGCCTCCGTAAACGATGCCACTAAAGAGGAAATCAAATCCGCACTCACTTCCGAATCCGGTCAGATGAATATACTTTCCAAAGGAGGGGATTCCCTGATTGTGACTATGAGCATCATCGGAGGGGATGTGGTGGTGATGGAAGGTAAACTTGAAAACGACCGCATAGTCCTTAACCCTTTCAAAAGAATGATAACCGTTTTCGACGGCAGCAGGAATGTGGCAATGGATATGGATATAACGGGGTCCGCCACGAGATATGACGATGTGATACTTTACGAGTTCCGATATCGCGGCACCGGCACATCCCTCTCCTACAAATATACAGTCAAGGAGTCCGAAGTCAAATGCGTAGCCAAAGCCAATGAATAGTATGAAGAACAGTTTGACCGGGGAACTCCTGTGCGTGCTCGCTTTTCTTTCATTGGTCGGGTGCGTCGGCAACAAGTCGAAAAACGAGGCAAAGGCACCTGTGAGGGTCGGAGTAGTGACGGTGTCGGAATCCGAAACGGATGTCACCAGGACCTACAACGGCAAGGTTGCAGCCTCAAGGGAAGTTGTGATTACGGCTCCATTTCCTGCAAAACTCGTGAGCTGCGATGTATCTAAAGGTCAGAAAGTTGGTGAAGGACAGACACTTGCCACATTGTATTCAGAAACGGTCCAAAGCACTTATTCTGCGGCAGAGGCCACACTCCGCCAGGCCCGTGACGCTTATGACCGCCTTCAGAAGGTCAAGGACAATGGCAGCGTTCCGGAGATAAAAGTGGTGGAGGTGGAGACTGCCCTCGCCAAGGCAACAGCCACTTACAAGGCATCTGCAAAGGCCCTCGAAGACTGTACGGTCAAGGCTCCTTTCCCGGGAACCGTGAGCGAGGTGATGGCAGAGTGCGGAGAAGACCTCGCCATAGCCCAGCCTCTTTTCAGATTGGTGGATCTGGGCAGTCTGGAGATCTCCATCCCTGTCCCTGAAACTGAAATTGCATCCCTCAAAGTGGGCAGTGGGGCTCTTGTGTCCATCCCGGCCATTTCCACAGCCTCTTTCCCGGCAAAACTTGTCAGCAAGGGAGTTTCCGCATCGGCGGTTTCCCACAACTATGAATGTCGCCTGAAAGTCAATGTTCCGGTGGACGGAATGATGCCCGGAATGATAGGCAAAGTCCGCTTCCGCACTCCCGCTTCCGACAGGAATGTGGTGATTCCCTCTTCTGCCGTGCGCGGTGACAGAAACGGAAGGTATGTGTGGACCGTCACCTCATCGGAGACCGTCGCGAAGAAATATATTTCCACGGGAGGCTTTTCCGGCAACGGTATCGTGGTGTCTGAGGGCTTGGAGGAAGGTGACAGGGTCATCACTCAGGGAATGTCCAAGGTCAGTACCGGAATGAGGGTTGAGGCTGTTCCATCTAATGAATGAAAGGGTTATGGAACACAAGGGCCTGACTTCGAAGATGGTGCTCGGAGCCATTAAATACAAGAACATAGTCCGTCTCATCCTCGTGCTGCTCATCTTCGCCGGAATTGTGGGGCTGCAATATATGAACAAGGATGAATTCCCTACCTTTGAAATCAAGCAGGGACTCATCGCGGCCGTCTATCCCGGGGCGGATGTACACGAAGTCGAAAGGGAGGTGGGCAAGCCTCTGGAGGACCTGCTGTTTTCAATGCAGGAGGTAAACAGGAGTGCCACCAAGGTGGTCAGCCGCGACGGCATCTGCTATGTCTATACGGACTTGAACACCCCCGCATCCAAGAAGAACGAAGTCTGGTCCAAAATCCGCCTGAAGTTGCAGAACTTCAAGCAGACACTGCCTCCCGGGGTGCTCGCTATCGTGGCTATGGACGAATTCAGCGACCTCACCTCGGTGCTCATAGCTATGGAGTCCTCCGACAAGGGCCCTTCCGAGATGAAGGAATATGCAGATGACCTTGCAGCAAGATTGCGCACCATTCCGACGCTCGCCAATGCCAAGATTCTGGGCGAACAGCAGGAGGAAATAGCCGTAATCGTGGACAGGGACCGTCTCGCCGCTTATGGCATATCCCCGGCATCCCTCGCCCTGGACTATCAGACCTCAGCAATGCAGATGCTCGGAGGAAAGTTCTCCACCTCTTATGCAGCCTCTCCGGTGCACGTGAAAAAGACCGTGAATGACCAGCAGGAACTGGAAAACAAAATCATCTGGTCTTCCAATGAGGGGCAGGTGCTCAGGCTCAAGGATGTGGCGCGCATAGAGCGCAGATGCAAGGAACCTTCTTCGCTGGTGACCTACAACGGCCACACGGCTCTGGTGCTTTCCATAGAAATGCGCCCTGACAACAATATTGTGGCATTCGGAAAAGAGGTGGACAAGGTGCTGGCGGACTTTATGTCCGATGCCCCCGAAAGCCTGAAGGTTTCCCGCATAACCGACCAGCCGAAAGTCGTCGGGGATTCAGTCTGGTCTTTCCTCAGGGACTTGCTGATTTCGATGCTCGTGGTGATTCTGGTGATGCTATTGCTCTTTCCCATGCGTTCCGCGCTCATCGCATCTTCCGGAGTGCCGGTCTGCACTGCCATTGCCTTGGCCTGTATGTACCTTTTCGGTATATGCCTGAACACTGTTTCCCTTGCCGCCCTGATTGTGGTGCTGGGAATGATAGTGGACGACTCCATCATCACTATGGACGGCTATATGGACAAACTCGGCAAGGGAATGTCAAGAGTGGATGCAGCCTGTGCCAGTGCTCAGGAGCTGTTTATGCCTATGCTTATGGCTACGGTTGCAATCAGTGCGATGTTCTTCCCTATGACCGGCATAATCACAGGCTATCTCGGGGATTTCGTTAAAACCTTCCCTTATGTAATCGCCTTTGCCCTGATGGCTTCCCTTGCCTATGCGGTGCTGGTGGTCCCGTCCCTGGAGGTCAAATTCATCAACTCCACCAAGAGCAGCAGGTCCAATTTCATAACCCGTATGCAGGACCGCCTGTTCGATGCCTTGCAGAAAGGCTATGACTACATCCAGGGCAAGTGTTTCCGTCATCCGGTCCTCACCATACTTTCAGGAGTTGCGGCAATCGGTCTGGGACTGCTTATGTTTTCCCGTATGAACCTACAGCTTATGCCTATGGCTGCCCGTCCGGTCTTTGCCGTGGAAATCTATCTCGATCCTTCGGCCGACCTTGCGCACACCACCGCAGTAGCCGACTCTATGGCCACTCTTCTGCGTCAGGACCGTCGCGTCACCTCCGTTACTGAGTTCATAGGCACCGGAACTCCCCGTTTCCACGCCACCTATTCTCCCATTCTCCCCGGACCGAATGTCGCCCAGCTCATAGTGAACACCAGATCCAACAAGGCCACAGAGTCTTTTCTAAAGGAGATGGAGTCGCGCTACGAGCACTGGTTTCCGGAAGCGGTTGTGCATTTCAAGCAGATGGACTATCAGGGAGTGTCCGCTCCGGTGGAAGTGAAGGTTTTCGGGGAAGATTATCAGCAGATGTGTGAGGTTGCGGATACCATAAGGAATTATATGGCTGGCCTTGATATGCTTAAATGGGTACACTCCGACACGGACAATCAGGTTTCTTCCATTGCGGTGGAACTTGACGAGGATGAGGCTCTGCGTATGGGCGTGAACCGTACCCTGATGAATCTTTCCCTGACCGGCGAGATGGGTTCCTTCCCTTTGAGCAGCATCAGGGAGGGTGAAACCGTAATTCCTGTAAATCTCTATTCGGAGAATTATGGCGATGGGGCGGATTACGAAAACATAGCCAATACCCTTGTGCCCTCGTCCATACCGGGAGTTTCGGTGCCTCTGCGTCAGGTGGCTCAGCTCAGTCCCGAGTGGAAACCGGAATCCCTCACCCGCGTGGATGGCAAGCCTGTCATCGTAATCGGTGCGGATATGCGTTTCGGCAAGAGCCAGCCCACAGCTACCCGTGCCGTGAAGAAGTTCCTGAAAGACTTGGACTTGCCGGAAGGGGTGAGTGTGGAGTTCGGCGGACTGAACAATGTGAACAGGACCATAGGCCCAGAGATTGCGCTTTCGTTCATCGCTGCGGTGCTGGTGCTTTTCTTCTTCCTGGTCTTCCATTTCAAGAAGATATCCCTTGCCATTCTGACCATCATCCTGAGTACCCTCTGCCTTTTCGGAGCCTTTTTCGGGCTTTGGATTTTCGGCCTTGATTTCTCGATGACGGCTGTGCTGGGGCTCATTTCGCTGGTCGGCATCATAGTCCGGAACGGAATCATTATGTTTGAATATGCGGAAGAACTGCGTTTTGCCAATGGTGTGCCGTTGAAGGAAGCGGCAGAGGAGGCAGGCAAAAGGCGTATGAGGCCTATTTTCCTGACTTCGTGTACGACGGCTTTGGGCGTCTTGCCTATGATTATCAGCGGAGACCTGCTCTGGATGCCTATGGGTGTGGTCATCTGTTTCGGAACTATGCTTTCGGTAATACTGATTACGCTGATTATGCCTGTTTCCTACTGGGTGATTTTCCGTGGGAGGGAAAACCAGAAGCAAGGACGGCCGCTTGAAGATTCTACTGTTGAGTCGTCTGTTGATCCTTCCGGGGCCGGGGCAGCTTCCGGGGCATCCAAGGCTCTGGTGTGCGCGGCCCTGCTTTGCCTGGTGCCGACATTTGCTTCTGCACAGAGTCTGAGCCTGGAAGATTGCCGGGAGATGGCCCTGAGCAATGCTGCTGTCCAGAAAAATGCCGAACTGGATGTGCAGGCAGCCGTTTATCAGAAACAGGAGGCCTTTGCGGAATATTTCCCTCGTGTAAGTGCTTCCGCATTCGGCTACTGGGCGCTCAAACCTATGATAGAAATAGGGGTGTCGGACATTTTGGGCAAGAGTGAGGCAGCCGTCAACCTGACCAACAAGATGGAGGAGTTTGCCGGAATGTACGGTATCAACACCTCTTATGAGGCTTTCAAGCGCGGTTATTCGGCTTCGGTAATGGCACTGCAACCGATTTATGCGGGAGGAAGGATAGTCAACGGAAACCGTCTGGCCAATCTCGGCATTGAGGCTGCGGGGCTGCAGAGGGATATTCAGAAACGCAAGACCGTGCAGGATGTGGATGAAATCTGGTGGCAAATCGCTTCCGTTCAGGACAAACTGGAAATTCTGGATTATCTCGACTGCACTCTGGACACCTTGTACAGCAATGTGAGCGCTGCCGTTGCCTCCGGTCTTGCATCCGAAACGGACCTTTTGCAGCTGGAAATCAAACGCTCAGAGTTGAAGGCCGCCCGCAAACAGGCTGAAGGAGGACTCAAACTCTTGAAAATGAACCTGTTCAACACCATAGGCCAGAAGTACAGCACTATCCCTGCCGCTGCCACCCTTGACCGCCCGTATTTCGGGGACATAGTCCTTGAATGTGTGTCCATTCTTCCTGAAGAGCCCGGGGCATATTGGCGTGATGAAGAGGAAGTGGTGTCCGGTATGAGCGAAAGCCGTCTTCTGGACATTCAGGTGCAAGCAGGAAAATTGGAGAAGAAAATGGCCATAGGTGAGGCTCTGCCGCAGATTGCAGTGGGAGCGACCACAGGTTATTCCAATCTCTATGAAAAAGGCCGGGTGAATGTCATCGGCTTCGCAACCGTCCAGATTCCGCTGACCGACTGGGGCAAGACTTCCCGCAAGGCTCTGCGTCTGGAAACCAAGGTTCAGAAAGCCGAAAACGACCGTGCTTTCCTGCGCGAGCAGCTCAGCCTCCAGGTGGGCAGACTGTGGCTTGAACTGGAAACCGCCTACGACAACTGGCAGACCGCAGCCGAGTCCGAGTCCGTGGCCCGCCGCCTCTATGAAGTGGCCCTTTCCAACTACTCCGCCGGCCTCTCGCCCCTTCAGGACCTCCTGCAGGCAGAAACCACCTGGCGCCAGGCCCTCAGCACCACCGCCGACTCCCTCGCCACCTACCGCAACGCCATCCTTGCCTATCAGTCCCTGTTCTGATTCTCATTGAGATTATATGTTACCCGTCTCTATGCGGACATATACATTAATGTATTATACACCAGACTCAGACTGAGCCTCTCGCAGGTGGAACGCTGTCGTACAAGCAGAAAAATACTCAGTCGTTATGGTTATTTGGAAAATTATTCCTATATTTGCAGCCCCATTTTTGGGGGTTATACATAAATAATAGATTTATAATCATTTATGCCTACAATTCAACAGTTAGTTCGCAAAGGGCGCGAGGTTATCGTCGAGAAGAGCAAATCCCGCGCACTTGATGCTTGTCCTCAGAGAAGGGGCGTTTGCGTGCGTGTTTACACAACAACACCTAAGAAACCTAACTCAGCAATGCGTAAGGTTGCACGTGTGCGTCTGACCAACTCAAAAGAGGTCAATGCGTACATACCTGGAGAAGGCCACAACCTGCAGGAGCACTCAATCGTGCTCGTGCGTGGAGGTCGTGTAAAGGACCTTCCGGGTGTACGTTACCACATCCTTAGGGGCGCTTTGGATACGGCAGGTGTTGAGGGAAGGACTCAGTCCCGCTCTCTCTACGGAGCCAAGAGACCAAAGGCAAAGAAAGCCGCTAAGAAGTAATTTTACATTTTTACCTTTAATCATTTAAGAAACAATGAGAAAATCGAAGCCTAAGAAGAGGATTCTACTTCCTGATCCTAAGTTTCACGATGTGATGGTAACACGTTTCGTGAACAACCTTATGTTGCAGGGGAAGAAGAGTATCGCGTATTCTATTTTTTACGATGCCATTGATATGGTAGGCGAGAAGATGAAGGATTCTGACAAGGCTCCTCTCGATATCTGGAGGAAAGCCCTCGAAAACGTGACCCCTCAGGTTGAGGTGAAGTCACGTCGTGTAGGTGGTGCGAACTTCCAGGTGCCTATGGAGGTGCGCCCTGAAAGGAAGATTTCACTTTCTATGAAGAATATGATCGTCTTCGCCCGCAAGCGCTCAGGCCACTCCATGGCCGAAAAACTTTGTGCTGAAATCATCGCCGCATACAACTGCGAGGGTGCAGCATTCAAGAGAAAAGAAGATATGCACAGAATGGCAGAGGCCAACAAGGCATTTGCACACTTCAGATTCTAATTCCCTTAAAAGAGACATTGACAAATGGCAAGAGATCTTAAATTTACCAGAAACATCGGTATCATGGCGCACATCGATGCCGGTAAGACCACAACCTCAGAGCGTATTCTCTACTATACCGGTAAGACTCACAAAATCGGTGAGGTACACGAGGGAGCTGCTACAATGGACTGGATGGTTCAGGAGCAGGAGCGTGGTATTACTATCACATCTGCCGCTACAACCGCATTCTGGCACTACAAGGGAGACACATATCAGATTAACCTCATCGACACTCCGGGCCACGTGGACTTCACCGTTGAGGTGGAGCGTTCTCTCCGTGTGCTTGACGGAACTGTCGCAACTTTCTGTGCAGTCGGACGCGTGCAGCCTCAGTCAGAGACAGTATGGCGTCAGGCAGACAAATACGGAGTTCCTAAGATTGCCTATGTGAACAAGATGGACCGTGTGGGCGCTGACTTCCTCGCAGTTGTTGAGGAAATCAAGACCAAACTCGGTGCAAGAGCTGTTCCTATCTGCCTTCCTATCGGAGCAGAGGATAAGTTCGAGGGTATCATCGACCTCATCGCGATGAAGGCCATCTATTACGACAATACTGAGGAGCTCGTAAATTACGAAATCAAGGACATCCCTGCTTCCATGCAGGCTGAGGCAGACTCCTGGAGAGAGAAACTCGTGGAGGCTGCTGCTGACTACGATGATACACTTATGGAGAAATTCTTCGAGGATCCGGACTCCATTTCGGAGGATGAGATTATCGCTGCTCTCCGCAAGGCTACCATCGATATGTCAATTGTGCCTGCCTGCTGCGGTTCATCATTCAAGAACAAGGGTGTACAGTTCCTTCTTGATGCCGTGATGCGTTACCTTCCTTCTCCGCTTGACATTCCGTCAATCAAGGGTACCAACCCTAAGACCGGTGAAGAGGAAGTTCGTCATCCGAGTGCAAAAGAGCCGTTCTGTGCTCTCGTGTTCAAGATTGCAACTGACCCATTCGTGGGCCGTCTCGCATTCCTCCGTGCCTATTCAGGCCGTCTGGATGCAGGTTCTTATGTCCTCAACACCCGTTCAGACAAGAAGGAAAGGGTTGCGCGTCTTTATCAGATGCACTCCAACAAGCAGAACCCTATTGAATTCGTAGAGGCCGGTGACATCTGCGCCGCTGTCGGATTCAAGGATCTCCGTACCGGAGACACCATCTGCGTGGAAACCAATCCTATCACCCTCGAGTCTATGGAGTTCCCGGATCCGGTAATCGGACTTGCAGTTGAGCCTAAGACTCAGAAAGACCTCGACAAACTCGGAATCGCTCTTGCGAAACTTGCAGAAGAGGACCCTACTTTCACAGTCAAGTCAGACCAGGAGACAGGCCAGACCGTCATCAGCGGTATGGGTGAGCTTCACCTGGACATCATCGTGGACCGTCTGCGTCGCGAGTTCGGTGTGGACATCAATCAGGGTGCACCTCAGGTTAACTACAAAGAGGCTATCACTCAGACAGTTCAGCACCGTGAGGTGTTCAAGAAGCAGTCTGGTGGACGTGGTAAGTTCGCGGATATCATCGTTGAAATCGGTCCTGCTGAAGAAGGCCATACCGGTCTCCAGTTCGTGGACGAAGTCAAGGGCGGTAACGTGCCTAAGGAGTTCATTCCTTCCGTTGAAAAGGGCTTCAAGTCAGCAATGGCAAACGGTGTTCTCGCCGGTTACGAAGTTCCTTCACTCAAGGTTACTCTCAAGGACGGTTCCTTCCACCCTGTCGATTCAGACCAGCTCTCATTCGAAATCTGTGCGCGTATGGCATTCCGTCACGCTTGCCCTAAGGCTAAACCGGTTCTCCTTGAGCCTATTATGAGCCTTGAGGTTGTGACTCCGGAAGACTATATGGGTGACATCGTTGGTGACCTCAACCGTCGCCGCGGACAGGTTACAGCAATGGATTCCACTGTTGGTGCAAGAATCGTGAAGGCTTTTGTTCCGCTTGCTGAGCAGTTCGGCTATGTGACCGTTCTCCGTACAATCTCTTCTGGACGTGCTACCAGCACAATGACCTTCGACCACTATGCGGAAGTTCCTGCAAACCTGGCTAAGGAGATTATTGAGAAGTCTGGTTACAAGGCTCCTGATGAGGAATAATATAGAAAGTTTAATTGGTATATAGATAAGTATATGAGCCAAAAAATAAGAATTAAACTCAAGTCATTCGATCATATGCTGATTGACAAGTCGGCAAAGAAGATCGTTGAGACAGTTTCTTCTACAGGTGCTCGTGTGAACGGTCCTATTCCGCTTCCTACCAACAAGAAGATTTTTACTGTCAACCGCTCGACTTTCGTGAACAAGAAGGCTCGCGAGCAGTTTGAACTCAATTCTTACTGCCGTCTCCTCGACATTTACGATTCAACTCAGAAGACCGTGGATGCTCTTATGAAGCTTGAGCTCCCAAGCGGTGTTGAGGTCGAGATCAAAGTTGTGGCTGAATAATTTCATATTTGAAATTTATTTCATACCTTTGTGGAGCCGTCTGAAACGGCGGCTCCGCTTTTTATAGCTCTTTGAATTTGTGTGTCTTCACCGCCAGCCGATGCGCAGTCCTGACGCTTCAAGGCATTTGACTAAATATCTACGAGTTAATTTTTGTGGATTTTAGGTCAGATGCAAGGAAGGCAAGCTCAGATGAAGGGAGCAACCTAATGGTTGTGACCGCCAGCTGATGCGCAGTCCTGACGCCGCAGATGGCCTGAAATACACAAAAATTGGTCCCATAGCTCAGTTGGTTAGTAGCACCTGACTCATAATCAGGGGGTCGCAGGATCATGCCCTGCTGGGACCACGAAAAAAGCCTTCGCCACCGCGAAGGCTTTTTTTGTGGCCCCAGGTGTCCTAACCCCCAGTCGCAAGGCGACAGCCCCCTGTAGGGAGCGCTGGGTCCCGGATTCCCCAGACCCCTTGAGTCGCTACGCTCCGAGCCTCCGCAACCGCGAAGGCTTTTTTCGTGGCCCCAGGTGTCCTAACCCCCAGTCGCAAGGCGACAGCCCCCTGAAGGGGG
>JALFCH010000064.1 GCA_022771245.1 Rikenellaceae bacterium
GGCCGGCATTGATTCCTCCAAGATTATCACAAAGTACACTATGGTTGAAGAATCCACAAAAATTTTTGCTCCTTCTACCATTTTGTGTATCTTCGCACAACTGCCACGTTTCAAGCTCGAACTTTCAGAATGTAAGACACGAAGAGACTTCCTGTTCTACTGGTTCAAGTACAGCTGGTCGTATGAGTCTATACCGGAAGCGCTTGAAGACGTGCCACTCATTAAAGACATTGTGGAGGCTAGTTGGATTGCCGGTTTTTCACAAGAGAAACTTGAAAATTACGAAATGGATATGAAAACTGAATTGGACTATAGATGGGAACTCAAACAGGAACGGCTCGAAGGTCGCGAAGAAGGACGTATGGAAGGTCGAGAAGAAGGACGTGAAGAAGGACGTGAAGAAGGCGTAAAAATGAAAGCTTTTGAAACTGCTAAAAAAATGCTGGCAGATGGCTTGTCTATAGATTTAATCGCCAAATACACTGGCCTGTCCATTGAGACTGTGGGGGCATTGTAAACCCACTTGAGTATGATTCATAAATGCCGAGGAATAGGTCCGGGTGACTTATCCTCGGCTTTTGATTTGGAAGAAATGAAAGAATTGTGAGGGGATATTCACACAACATCAAGCCAATGGCCCTCGGAGCCGTATGGTGCCCCAAAGAAGCAAAGGACGAAATCTTCAAAAGACTGCGTGAGATCAAGATTGAGCATGGTCTGAAACCAACCTGTGAACTAAAGTGATTACCGGGGGCACGAAAATTGTCGGATTTTAACGATTTTTGCATAAATTTTCGATTATGACAACTAAGGTTGAAGCAATTGTGTTTGATTTGGGCGGAGTGCTCATTGACCTCGACATTGATGCCTGCATACGGGCCTGCAAAGAGGAAATCGGATTTGTGAAGGCTGATGAATTTCTGAATCCCTGCCATCAGAAGGGCGTTTTTATGCTGCTGGAAAAGGGTGAGATAAGCAAGGAACAATTTGCCTCTGAGGTGATTTCGATGTGTCGGCCGGGCACTTCAGTGGAGGAAGTGTCGCACGCATTCCGCCGTCTGTTAGTGGGAGTTGCCGACTATAAGGTGCAGTTGCTCAAGGACCTTGCTTCAAGATATGACCTCTATCTCTTGAGCAACAACAATGAGATTTCAATGCCTGAAAGCCTTTCCATTTTCGAGAAGTTAGGCATACCTATGGATTCTATTTTCAAGAAGTTGTTCCTGTCATATCAAATGAAGATGCTCAAACCGGGAGATGAGATATTCCGAACCGCCATTGCCGATATTTCCGGTCTGTCCGGCGTTACGGCTTCACAAATGCTCTTTCTGGATGACTCACAGAAAAACGTGGAAGCTGCAATTCGCAACGGAATGCAGTCACGGCTCTGTCCACAGGGTTGCGATTTGCGTGCAGTGCTGGCTGATTTGCTTTGACGGAGCACAACAGTAGCTGCCAAGTTGCTTCTTCGGGGACAAATCTAACCTCGGAAATCCGATTTAAATCTGAAACAAATTATTGTTTTCAAATTTCCTATGAAAAACCTATTGACAATTTCTCTTTTGCTCCTGAGCGCATCTCTATCCGTATCAGCACAACTGAGGCCGGATGAGCTTCAATCGGAATACCGACCGCTTTTCAGGCCGGACACCTTGTCCATCTGCTTTATCGGAGATGTGATGCTGCATCAGGCACAGATTGACAGGGCTCGACTATCTGAAGGAAACTGGGACTTTTCACCGTGGTTCGAATATCTGGAGGACAGGCTCCGGGCAGCAGACGTTACGATAGCGAATATGGAATTCACTCTGCCGGGGGCTCCTTACAGCGGATATCCCTGCTTCGGGGCTCCGGACCAATATGCACAATGGGTTGCAGACTGCGGTGTGGATATCTTCCTTGCCGCCAATAACCACATTTTTGACAAAGGCACAGCCGGAGCTGTGAGGACACTGGAAAAATACAGGGAAATGGAAGCAGCCCGCGGAATACGCTTTACGGGATTGAGCGGAGACGGGAATGAATACAGCAGGACCAACCCTCTGATATTCACGGTGAACGGTTTCCGTATTGCACTTGTCAATTTTACCTACGGGACCAATGCATCCCTGAAGAAAGACTGGCCAAAAGTCAACAGGATGTCAGACAAAGACGAAATACGGGCAGCTGTGGAAAGGGCGGAAAGGCTGGGAGCAGACTTGATTATCGCACTTCCGCACTGGGGAGAGGAATTCAAACTGAAACATTCCAAGGACCAGGAGAAAATGGCGGATTTTCTGGTAGGGGCAGGTGTGGACGCGATAATAGGCACACATCCTCACGTGGTGCAGGACACGACAAGCATATCCCGGTCCATTCTCCATCGGGGAAGGGTCCCAAGAGCACCTGTGGTCTATTCCTTAGGGAATTCTGTCTCGAATATGAGCGCCCCGAACACCCAGCTGGAACTTTTGGTAAATTTGCGCATAGCCAGGGACTATGGCGGATTCATAAAAATTCTGCCTGTGGAACTGGTATGGCTGTGGTGCTCACGTCCGGGAGGGTTCAGGGACAACTACACCGTAATTCCGGTAAAGGATTTCATCGGGAAAAGCAAGCTGTGGTCCGGGAAATTTGACTATGACAATATGGTGGATACCTTCAAGCGAGTGTCAGGAGCACAGTCCGGAGAAAAATAGACCACCCACTTCAGCTGCGTCAAGCGTGACCCGACGAGGATACACTCGGCACCGCAGAGCGGTGTATCTCCACAAAAAAGGCATCCGA
>JALFCH010000081.1 GCA_022771245.1 Rikenellaceae bacterium
CTCACAGACCACTTGCACAAGGTCGCCGCAGAATCCGGGCGCAATGTCCATATATTTTTCGACGCAATCAACGAGTGCATAGCCTATCCCGGGCTGGAAAATGCAGAAGATGGGCCTTTGATGCTCTTTCGGGAAATCTGCTCCATCTTCGCAAAACCGGAATATACCCGCTTCAAGCTGCTTTTTACCTGCCGCAACTTCACCTGGCATCAGACTCTGGTGCCCCAACTCAAACTCATAGACTCCTCGATGTTCTACGGCAGGGGAATGGAAGATGAATTGTCCGTGAGGGGCTTTTCGGACAGTGAGGTTCAGAAGGCCTACGGCATCTATGGCGAGCTCTACCAGATGGAAACCCGTTTCGAGGAGCTGCGCCGCAATTGTGTGATACGTCTGAAAGACCCTCTGCTGCTCAAGATTGCCTGCACGAACTATTTAGGGAAGAAACTCCCCACCGACAATGCCGAATACTGTTCCATAGCAATGTGGGACAGGATGATGGACGACATTTCCCGTTCCTACGCAGGCCGCCGTCAGAAGGAAATCATTATGCAGGTGGGGGACTGGATGCTACGTTCATATCAGAATGGAATTGCCTGTGACTCCGTATCTGCCAGCCGCCTCAAAACTGCATACATCGCAGCGGACGACCCTCTCCACGACATTGCGGCGCTGATGTTCAAGAGGGACGGCATAAGCATAGCCTTTGCCGAATTGCTCAACAAGCCGGAACGCCCGATAATGAGGATGGTGGACAATGAAAAGATTCAGTTCATCTATGAGCGTTTCCTGGAATATGTGATGGCGCGGGCTTATTATGAGCGTGAGTCCGGGCAAGGCAGAATCACTGCCTCCCGTATAATGGAAACAATGTCCAAGGCTGCCCTGAACGAGGTGTTTATGGAGACTTTGTCCACCGTGCTGCTTATGGATTACCTGCACAGCGGAAATGCGTATACCATAGTTGAGCTGCTGAATGAACACGGGGACAATTTTCTTGTGATGTCTCTCGTGTCGGACGTGATGAACCTGATGGTGCAGGAGAACTACGAGAAGCAACTCTTTGACATTGAACGTATTCTGCTGTCTGTTCCAGATCAGGAAACTGCGTCCAGGGTTAAGGAATACAATGCCGTTTGCGCCAAAATCAGTGCGAACAAGGCGGATTCGGAGGTGATTGCCGCCCATCAGAGGCTTTCAGCATCTCTCAGGCCGCATATCCGGAGGCGTCAGTTGGCTTCTGCCACCCTGATGAACGGGATTTTCCTCTCGGACTTTCACAACGAGTCCCTGTATGCCGAAGATCCGTTCTCGCTTTTCAGCCTGATTATGGATGAGAGCATCAATGAGGTCAGGGACAACAGCTGTATGCTGGTCTATTACCTTTATGGCAAGACTCATACTTCGAGCCATACGCCCTTGCGTCATAATGTCACGGAGCAGATTGTGGACTGGATGATAGACACGGCAATCTCGGCTTCCCTTGTGAAGACCGTGGCTGTGGGCCGTTTGCGTTCCCGTGCAGTGACTCTTCTCGAGGCTGCGGTGCGGATGGAGGTGCTGATGATGATAGACACTCTGCTCGCTGGAGGGGACAATGCCAGAGTTCTGGAATATCTCGCCGACATACGCAGGATTTTCAGCCATTTCACCTTGAAGTTCAGGCTGTTGAAAGTCCTTATGCCTTTCTTTGACTGGATTATGCGCCGCCAGTTCACCTTCCAGTCTGCCTATGTGAACAATGTCATTGAGTATCAGTCTTTCTGGGACACGGATGTGACTGCACCCGCATTTGAGCAAGGACGCTGGAGCAGGACCGATTTCAAGGATATGGCACAGTTCATCACGCAATATTCCAAATACTACTCTCCGGATGCGCCTTGCAGTCCTTCCGATGCTCCGGATTTCAGGCCGTATCTGGACCGCATTCTGCTCGCCTACAGGACTGGGGACAGCTTGAGTTATTTCGTGCTTGAACGCATACTCGTCATTATGGCAGTTTGCGATTGGGAGAGCGTCAAACCGGTGCTGGAGCATTTGCGCTATGACGGCTACGACAAAACCGAATGGTTTGACTACACCCAGATGTCCGTGATTTACACCCTCTATCAGATGGGCATGAAGATGGAAGAACTGCCGGATTTTGTCTGGAATATGCTTGAAGAATGGTGCTTGGACTGGACCAGACGCTGCAGAGGCTATTTCAAGGGCCGCAACAGTGCAGTGGCGAATTCCATAGGACTTTACAAGAGGAATGTTATGACCTGGTATGCAATGGTTTATGCCCATAGGCACGGGGATGCCGCAGACCCGTCCGGCAGCAGCGTTCCAGCTTTCAGGCAACTTATAGACGAGGCCCTGCGCAACCAGGACAGAGAGTTGCTCATTCATCTTATCAACAATATTTCGGAACTGATTTCGGATTCCGGCTATGTGAACACTGCCCTTGACCTGCTCAAGACCGTTATGGAGGGGATTCCCGACAAAACCGCACTGGACAGTTTTGCCATACGGGAAGGGGAGCGGTACCCAGAGACATCTGAGGATATCATCGCATTGATAGGCAAGGTGTTGACTACTGCCAAGAACTATTTCCCAAGGGAGGTGAACCAGTTCCTGAAGAAAGATGTTCAGGCCCTTACATTCCCGGGCCTCGCTCAT
>JALFCH010000102.1 GCA_022771245.1 Rikenellaceae bacterium
TTCGGTTCATATTTCCTCCCTCATCAGTCACATAGCTACGGCTATGCTCCTTCTTCGGGTGAAAATCTGACCTCGAAAATCTAATTCAAATCTGACGCAACTTATTATTTTCATATTACACAAATTGTTATGTCAGCAGCAAAAAGAGACAGTTTCGGCAGCAGTTTCGCAGTTATAATGGCTTATGCAGGCTCTGCCATCGGACTTGGAAACCTATGGAGATTCCCGTATTTGGCGGGAGAAAACGGAGGCGCTGCCTTCATATTCATCTATCTGATTTGCACGTTGTTGCTATCCCTGCCCATCTTCCTTGCAGAAGCTGTAATCGGCCGTCACGCGCAGCTCAACGCAGTGGGTTCCATGAAAAAACTCGCTCCCAAGTCTTTTTGGAACATTTTAGGTGTTCTTTCAGTTTTAACCCCCACCGTGCTGCTCTCATATTACAGCATAGTGGGCGGATGGTCAGTGGAATATTTTCTCCGCTCTTTCAATTTGAATTATGGCGAATTCCTGCCATCCGGCTACAAAGCCCTGGCATTCGGCACGGTGATGCTCGGTATCACTTGTCTGGTGGTTGCCTGCGGGGTGAAGAACGGGATAGAGAAATTCAGCAAATACTCCATCCCGGCGCTGTTCCTCTTCATAATCATAATAATGGTATATGCCCTCAGGCTGCCCGGAGCGACGAAAGGAGTTGAATATCTGATTCATCCCGATTTCTCCAAAATCACAGGCCGGACCATAGTTGCCGCCATAGGCCAGTCCTTCTATTCGATGTCGCTGGGTTCGGGCATCATTCTCACCTATTCCTCCTATGTCAGCAAAAAGGAAAATATGATGACCTCGGGAGTTTGGACAGCCATTTCCTCAATTATCTTCGCCATCATAGCCGGATTCGCCATAATGCCGGCAGTCTTCGCCAAGGGCATCGACCCTGAATCCGGTCCCGGGCTGCTTTTCGTAACCCTCCCTGAAATATTTGTTCAGATGGGCCAGGCTTCACCTTTCCTGGGCAGGGCAATCAGCGTACTCTTCTTTCTGACCGTTGTTGTCGCCGCCCTCACCTCGACCATCTCCCTTGTGGAACCCGGCATTGCCTGGCTGGTGGAAGAAAAGAGAATCCCCCGCAGGAAGGCCTGCATAATAATGTTTGCAGTGATATGGCTGTTTGGAGTCGGAAGCGCATTCTCCCAGGAGATTTTCGGGTTCGTGGACAATCTCTGCTCCAACATTCTGCTTATTTTCGGAGCCCTGATTGCAGTGCTCTTCGTAGGCTGGAAAATGGACAAGACCGCAGTTCGGGATGAACTCACCAACAAAGGCAGCTGCAACACAGGAATTTACAAAATGGTGTATTTCGCAATCCGCTATCTTGCGCCTGCAACTCTGATTGTGGTCTTCATTTTCAATTTCATATAGCCGCCGAGCGCAAGCCGCTGATCATTCGTAGCCCTTGTTCTGCTTCAACTTTCCGTTGAGTTCTATGCATTTGCGCGGAATGGGGAATAAGATTGTGTGGGCATCGGTCTCGGAAGGCAATTGCGGTCTCATATCGTATTCCAGATGGTATTTTCCGAAACGGATGAGGTCCTGACGCCGCCAGCCTTCCAAAGCCAGTTCCAGCATACGCTCTTCCAGAAGTGTGTCCAGATTGCACTCCCTTGGGGATGCACCGGCCCTTTCACGCACCCGTGCCATAGACGGCGTACCGTCCTGACCATTGCGCACAAGTGCCTCTGCTTTCATCAGAAGTACATCCGCAAATCTGAACAGGACTATGTCATTGTCCTGCAGTTTGCCGCTTTCGTAGGCGTGAATGTCGGTTTCATATTTGTTGAAACGGGCCCCTGCCGTGGTCTTGAAAGGGCTGTCTGTCAGATTCGGAGCCACTTCCATAGGATAATAGACCAGAGGACTGCCATCTTCTGTGAGCACCGGTTCACCTCCCACCTTCACTTCATCGAAACTGAATGTTGCCCATAGCCTCGGATCGGGAGACGGAGTGCCGTAACCGAAAACTTGCATTGCCTTACGGGTGGCTGAGGGACCGTTTTCAGCTTCAAAGCCATAGGCAGCACCGTGGCTGTAGTGGATGGAGCGGAACTGGTAATGGTATTCCACCTTGTATGCCTCCCTGTCAGCCGGGATGGTGAAGATATTCTCAAGCGACTTCTCATTCCCGGTGCTGAAATTGCTCGAGATCATTGATTCCAAGCCATATATGTCCGCCAGCCTGTCGCAATAAAAGATACAGGTCTCCCAAGCATTCAGCTTGCTTCCTTCCACCTCGAACATTATTGCGGAACCGTCCTGCCCGATTCCGTCCGTGCAGTCGTCATCGGAGTAGATTTCGGCATTCAGAGCCAGTTTTGCCAGTACGAACCACACCACAGGCGCAGTGACCTTGCCGTAGTGCAGGCCTTCTTCGTTGCTCCGGGCTATGGGAAGATACTCGAGCGAGGACTGCAACTCGTTGAAAATAAACCGGAATGTCTGACTTCGGGGAGATTGCAGCTCCTGCCATTTATTGTGTTCATCCACTATCGGAATGTTTCCGAACAAATCCATAGCATACCAAAAGAAAATGGCCCTCAGCGCCCTCACTTCTGCAATCCAGGCATTGGTTGTTTCTGCACCGCAGTTTTCCGATGATCGCGCCAGCACATCCAGAGATGCGTTGCACCTGCTGATATTGCTGAAAAGATAGGTCCATACGGTATAGAGGCAACGGTCAGAGGATTCCCAGGTGTGAAAATATAGGTTCTCCCAATAACCTCCGTCATACCAGTCCCCTCCCCGGATGGGTACAATGACCTCATCTGTGGTGAGGGTGTTGTAGTCGTAGATTCCACGACAGGTGCCCTGCAGGCCTATGGATTCCTGATTGCTGCCCAAATTGTTGTAGAGGGCTGCGACTGCATTCCTGTAAACATCTGCCGGAGTGGAGTAAATCTCATCGTGCGGCAAACTGTCCCCCACCTTCACGGAGAGACAGGAAACAAAGCACGGAAGCAACGCGGACAATATGATTAACTTCTTCATTGTCAAAATCTTATGTTGAATCCCAGAGAGTAGGTACGGAAAAGCGGCCAGCACATCTTGTCGTCGATTCCAAGAGTGCCGTTCACCACATAACTATTTATCACAGGTGTGAGGCCGGAATAGGATGTCATTTGAGCCAGGTTCTTGACACAGAAGGAGATACGCAGGGATTGGACAGCCGACTTGGGAAGCGTGAATTCGTAGCCCAAGGTCAGATGCTCAATATTTGCATAGTCCCCCTTTTCGAGCCAATAGTCTGAAACTCTCTGGTCTGCTATATTTTTCCCGGGGGCCGTTCTGAGCACGTTGTAGGATGGGAATGAGGTCATATTGCTATAAGCCAAAGCCGTTCCGTTGAAGATTTTATGGCCGAATGCCCCATTGATCTGCATTATGAGATAGAGACTTTTCCATCTGAAACTGATACTTGAGCCAAGAGTGAATTTCGGAATTGCCTGCCCCGCCACCTGACGGTCTCCGTAATCACCGAGATCCACGCTTGAATCACCGTCAAGGTCCACTATATTATAGCGCCAGGTCCCGTCTTCATTCTGCACAAGTCCTTCACAATGAGGCAGATAGAACACTCCAACAGGCTCTCCCACGATTTGGTAAACCACATTGTTGTCACCCCCGACCTGTCCTGCCCCAGAAACTGAGGCAATGGGAGAAATCCGGTCGGCATCCAGTTCCATACCCATCCAGGTGCCACTGAGCGATTCCAGACGGTTGCGTTGCCAAGAGACGTTTGCACTTATGACAAGGTCTATGTCCCTGGTTTTGACTGGAGCAATGGCAACGCCCAAGTCCACACCCATATTGCTCATTTTGCCAAGGTTGGCGAGCATCTTGTCGTAGGTGAAGGGAGGCACGGGCACGTCGTAGGAATAGAGCATATTGTCTGTCCTGGAATAGTAGTACTCTATGGTAAAAAGGAAGCGGCTGTTCCACATCCCCAGTTCAGCGCCTGCATTGACCGAAGATACTCTTTCCCAACCTATGTCGGGATTGGGATTGTAAGTGGTTCCGAGAGCGAGGAGGGGATAGCCATAGACAGGCACCATACCTACAGGTTGCGCATAATTGCCGTTCACATAAGAATTTATGGCTCCGATATTTCCGGAACGCCCGTACCCGACCTTGAAATTAAGGGATGAAACGGTTTGGTTGTCAACGAGAAAGTCTTCCTTCTTGACATTCCAGACGAACGAAGCAGACGGAAAGAATCCCCACTTGTGGGCATCGCCGAGCAGGCTGGAGCCGTCGGTGCGGGCATTAAGTGCGAATTTGTAACGTCCCATCAGATTGTAATCCAGTTCAATTCCGAAGGAGAGCAGTTTCTTTTCGAGGTAGTTGCTGCCGGTACCACCCAGCGGAATTGAGGAGGCTGCCCCGAGATTGTCGTAACCGAAAAGAGGATTGGCAAGTGAG
This sequence comes from Rikenellaceae bacterium, assembly GCA_022771245.1. GTDB lineage: Bacteria > Bacteroidota > Bacteroidia > Bacteroidales > UBA932 > Cryptobacteroides. Next base: position 4,474 of record JALFCH010000102.1, read on the forward strand.
CGTACCCCAGTCCGGAATCCGGAGTTGCGCTCGACGTGATATTCAGTCCTGATGTGTGATGAGAAATTATGGTCACCCCAGGTTTTGTCGTAGTGCAGGGAAACATTGCACAAAAGGTCGTCCTTTTTGGATTCGCTGCGGGATGCACTGCCTCCATCCGTAAATGCAGTTTCATAGGATGTGAAATAATAAGAGCCGAAAGCATTCAGGGCAAAACAGTCAAGGATATCGTAACTGAATGATGCGTGAGTGGCGATGTTCATATTGCGGCTGTCGTTTTTGGCAGCAATCATCGCGAGAGGCGCACCTATGAGAACGGCGTTGGGATTACGGAAATTTGCTTCCGCGTCGTAGGTGGGATTCTGACAGGCGGCGGAATAGAATATTTTCTTCGGGTCATTCAGTCCATAGTTTCTTGAAAGTGACCCCACTACACCCAGGTCCAGATTTATGCGGTCATTCAGAAGTGTCTGATTCACATCAAGTTTTGTGACTATATTATCGTTGCCCTTGTCCTTGAGCACACTGTTGTCCTGGGCATATCCCACGGATGCCCTGTAGCCGAAAGGACCGGAGCCCCCTCCCAGTGCCACATAATGGTTCTGCACGAAGGAAGGACGGGTGAGAGCGGAGTAATAGTTCGTGGAACTGCCTCCGTCGTTGATATACAAGCCTCTGTCCGCTGCCACGGCACGGTATTCATCTGCGGAGAGCATCTGCAGACCGCCGTATGGAGCTGAAACCGCCAAATGACCCTCATAGGCTATGCGGAACCCCTCTCCGGAATTCATCCTGGTCTTGACCTGAATCACGCCCGCAGATCCGTCGGAACCATAAGCAGCTGTTTCTGAGGTGTTTTTCAAAATCGTAAAACTCTCGATGTCGGAAGGATAGAGAGCGGAAAGAGCTGTGATGTCTGAAATCACACCGTCAATGATGACCATAGGGTCGTTAGCGCCCAAGATGGAAGAAGATCCTCTCACCCTCACGCTGTTGAGCACCGCGTTGCCATTGATACCGTCGCTGGAGACATTGACCCCGGCAGACTGTCCCTGAAGCAGGTCAAGAGCATTCATATACAGCCCCTTGGCCGGAACAGCCTTCACGGTATCCGTTATGGTCGAAGGCATCTGAAAACCGACTTGTTCCAACGGAGCCATTCTCTTGACCGCCTTCTTCCTTCGTCTCGGAGCCGCATCCGCAATCTGGCTTATCAATATCAACAGACAGGTCGTGCAGGCTAAAAAATTTCTCATACAGCGCAATTTTCGACAAACTAAGTTTTGGTATATCATCGCGGTTCTGTCAATCGTCCTGCAAACTTACGCAAAAGTTCTGAATTGAAATGCTAAGGGATGTAGATTTCAAAAGTTTGTATTGGTGATAATGCGGAAAATTATTACCTTTGCTGCATTATGAAAGAAACAGGATTCATACTTTGTTTTTCTGTCCGAAGATAGGAGGCGTAGAAACCTCCCACATTTTCGGAAAATTCTTTTTACAACTTACCACGCAATTACGCAAAGAATTTTCTATCATAAATTGCAATTGACAATCTCGGTTTGTCTTGCCATTTGGGACGTTGCGTGCCAGCCAGAAATGTGAGTCCAAGCCGATGAAAACACATACAATATGGAAATTGAAGTAATGGTGGCAAACCGGAGCCACACAGTTTACGCCCAGGCAATCTGCGACGAGATCTACATTTCTTCCCTCGAAAGGAAAACAGGTATTGCCAACCGCACACCTGAATATATCTGTGAAAAAATATTGGCTGGAAAGGCCGTGATTGCCCTGACGGACGACGGACGCTTCGCAGGATTCTCATACATCGAGTCCTGGGGCGGGAAAAGTTTCGTAGCCAATTCCGGACTCATAGTGGCCCACGAATTCAGGGGTATGGGAGTGGCAAAGAAAATCAAAAGGCAGACCTTTCTGCTATCGAGGGAACTGTATCCCGATGCAAAGATTTTCTCCATCACCACAGGTGCGGCAGTGATGAAAATGAACTACGAATTCGGATTCAGGCCGGTGCCGTTTGCCGAGCTTACCGACGACCCGGAATTCTGGAAGGGCTGCGAGGGTTGCAGACATTTCGAAATTCTCAAAAGCCACGACTACAAGATGTGCATCTGCACCGGTCTGCTCTACGACCCGAAGGAGCATCTTGAGATTCAAAGTCCCAAACCCGAAGAATTGAAAAAATAAATATGGAAAAGAAAAAAGTAGTGGTCGCATTCAGCGGCGGTCTGGACACCTCCTACACGGTGATGTATCTGGCCAAAGAAATGGGTTATGAAGTCTATGCAGCCTGCGCCAACACAGGCGGATTCAGCCCGGAACAGTTGAAGAAGAATGAGGAAAACGCCCTTCTTCTCGGCGCAAAGGAATATGTAACCCTCGATGTCACAAAGCAATACTATGAGAAGAGCCTCAAGTATATGGTCTGGGGCAATGTGCTCAGGAACGGAACTTATCCCGTGTCGGTTTCATCCGAGAGGATTTTCCAGGGTATGGCTATAGCCGAATATGCAAGGAAAATCGGAGCCCACGCCATCGCACACGGGTCCACTGGGGCAGGCAACGACCAGGTACGCTTCGATATGACCTTCCTCGTGATGTGTCCCGAAATGGAAATCATCACCCTCACCCGCGACAAGACACTCAGCCGCAAGGAGGAAGTGGACTACCTCAACTCTCACGGTTTCTTCGCAGATTTCACCAAGCTCAAATATTCCTACAATGTGGGGATTTGGGGCACGTCCATCTGCGGCGGCGAAATCCTTGACTCGACCCAAGGTTTGCCAGAAAGCGCCTATCTGAAGCAGGTGAGCAAAACCGGCAGCGAGATTCTGGCCCTGGAGTTCAGTCACGGGGAACTGGTTGGGGTGAACGGGAAGCACTATGATGACAGAATCGCTGCAATCCAGGCTGTTGAGGAAATCGGCTCGGCTTATGGCATTGGCAGGGATATGCACGTGGGAGATACCATCGTGGGAATCAAGGGCAGGGTTGGATTTGAGGCTGCTGCGCCTATGCTCATTATTGGGGCTCACAAATTCCTTGAAAAGTTCACGCTCTCGAAGTGGCAGCAGTACTGGAAGGACCAGGTGGCCAACTGGTACGGAATGTTCCTGCACGAGAGCCAGTATATGGAGCCTGTGATGAGGGACATCGAGGCAATGCTGGAAAGCAGCCAGCGCAATGTCAATGGAACTGTGACACTCGAACTCCGTCCTTATTCCTTCTCGACAGTGGGCGTGGACTCACCTGACGATTTGCTCAAATCCAAACTCGGGGAATACGGAGAAGGCCAGAAGGGCTGGACTGCCGAGGATGCCAAAGGCTTCATCAAGATGCTCTCCAATCCTTTGAGAATGTATTACGGTGCCCATCCTGACGAGATGCTATGAATTTAGGACTTACGAAACTGAAGTATGTATAAAATAGGTATCATAGGTGGAGCGGGCTATACCGCCGGAGAACTGATAAGGCTGCTGCTGAACCATCCAGAAGTGGAACTGTCCTTCGTGCAGTCTTCGAGCAATGCGGGAAACTTTCTTTGGCAGGTGCACGGAGGCATCTACGGGGAAACCGACATGCAATTCTGCGAAGATGCTCCTTTGGACAGCGTGGATTTGGTATTCCTCTGCTCGGCACACGGCAAAAGCCGGGAGTTCTGGGAAGCTCATCCCTGCCCCGAAGGTCTGAAAATCATAGACTTGGCTCAAGATTTCAGAGATGAGTCCGAGGGCTATGTATATGGCTTGCCGGAATGGCAGAAAGGACGCATTGCCGGGGCGGACAAGATTGCAAATCCGGGATGTTTTGCCACAGCCATACAACTGGCCTGCTTCCGCTTGCAAAGGCGGGTCTGCTGAAAGAGGAAGTGCAGGTGACAGCCCTTACAGGTTCCACAGGGGCCGGAGTTAAACCTTCCGCCACCACCCATTTCAGCTGGAGAGACAACAACCTGTCCACCTACAAGGTCTTCTCCCACCAGCACCTGATTGAGATACGCAGGAATCTGGGACTGCTGTCGGGATGCGAGGTGCCGGCAATCAATTTCATACCTATGCGCGGTGATTTCGCCAGAGGCATATTTGCAAATGTCCAGACGGGATGCCAGCTCACGGAAGAAGAGGCAACGGCGCTTTACAAGGATTTCTATAGCGGCTCTGCTTTCACCTTCCACTGCCCTTTCGCTCCGGACCTCAAGCAGGTGGTGAATACAAACAAATGCCTCATACACACAGAAATACATAACGGTAAAATAGTAATCACAAGCATTTTGGACAATCTTCTCAAGGGTGCTTCCGGGCAAGCGGTACAAAATATGAATATAATGCTCGGATTGGATGAGCGCACGGGGCTCTCTCTGAAGGCATCGGCTTTCTGAGACTGTTCCACCACGCTCACCACGGAAGTGCTACTTATTGAATGCGAATGACTATGGAACTTTTTGACGTTTACAAAACTTGGGACATCGAGCCGGTCAAAGGCTTCGGTACCAGACTTATTGACAAGAACGGAGAAGTCTATACAGACCTCTACGGCGGCCACGCGGTAATCAGCATAGGTCACTGCCATCCGCACTATGTGAAAATGCTCACTGAACAGCTTGGAGAGCTCGGATTTTACTCCAATGCAGTTCAGAACCACCTGCAGCGCGACCTTGCGCACAGACTGGGCAAGTTGAGCAATTACGACGACTACAAACTCTTTCTCTGCAACAGCGGGGCCGAGGCGAATGAAAATGCTATGAAGCTGGCCTCCTTCCACACCGGTAAAGCCAAGATTCTCGCTTTCGGACACGCCTTCCACGGCAGGACCTCCGGCGCGGTTGCAGCCACCGACAATCCGGACATACGCTCCCCTTTCAACGGAACGGATAATGTCAAATTTGTGGCTCTCAATGACTTGAATGCAGTGGAGAAAGAACTGTCCGGAGGAGAATATGCAGCTGTGATGATTGAGGGAATACAGGGAGTGGCCGGAATACAGATGCCGGGCGATGCCTTCCTTCGTGAGTTGCGCCGGCTTTGCGACCAGTACGGAGTCCTGCTGATTCTGGATGAAATACAGTCCGGATGCGGCCGGAGCGGAAAATACTTTGCCCACCAGTGGAGCGGCATCAGGGCGGACCTGGTCACAATGGCCAAGGGCATAGGCAACGGTTTTCCCATCGGAGCAGTTATGATAAGCCCTACAATTCAGGCCCGTTACGGAATGCTGGGCACCACATTCGGAGGCAACCATCTGGCATGCACTGCAGCTCTTGCGGTGTGCGATGTGATTGAGAACGAGAACCTTATAGCAAACGCGGCAAAGGTCGGTGACTGGTTCAGGGAGGCTTTCAAAGGCAATCCGGCATTGGCTGAATACCGTGGGCGCGGACTTATGATAGGACTGGAAGTGAAACCGGGCTACGAAAAACTGAGGGAAAGGCTGCTTTTCGAGAAGCATTTCTTCACGGGAGCATCGGGAGCCAAGGTCATACGCCTTCTGCCTGCCCTTACCCTCGGAATGGACACGGCAAAATCCTTTGTCAAAGCCTGGAATGAACTGATATGAAAACATTTACATCAATAACTCAACTTGGGGACCTGCAAGCTGCATTGAAAGAGGCTTTGTGGGTGAAACAGAACCCTTTTGCCGACAAGAAACTGGGCGAGAACAAGACTGCTCTCCTGGTGTTTTTCAACAACAGTCTGCGCACTCGACTGAGCACTCAGAAGGCCGCCCTCAATCTGGGGATGAACGTGATGGTGCTGGACGTGAACCAAGGTGCGTGGAAACTGGAGACTGAACGCGGAGTGATTATGGACTCCGACAAGAGCGAACATCTGCTGGAAGCCATACCCGTTATGGGCAGTTATTGCGACGTGATAGGCGTCAGGTCCTTTGCCCGCTTCGAAAGCCGTGAAGACGATTACAATGAGGTAATCCTCAACCAGTTCATCAAGTATTCAGGCAAACCGGTGTTCAGTATGGAGGCGGCCACAAGGCATCCTCTCCAGACTTTTGCAGACCTGATTACCATCGAGGAACACAAGACCAAGGCCCGCCCGAAGGTGGTGATGACCTGGGCACCCCATCCCAAGGCTCTCCCGCAGGCCGTGCCGAATTCCTTTGCTGAGGGACTGAATATGACTGACTATGAGTTCGTTATTGCCAATCCGGAAGGCTATGACCTTGCACCGGAATTTGTCGGAAATGCCAAAGTGACCCACAATCAGGACGAGGCTCTGGAAGGGGCGGATTTCGTCTATGCCAAGAACTGGGCACCATACGGGGCTGAAAATTACGGCAAGGTGATTTGCCGGGATATGGGATGGACAGTGACTGCGGAAAAGATGGCACTGACTGACAATGCCTTCTTTATGCACTGCCTGCCAGTCCGCAGGAATATGATAGTCAGCGATGATGTTATTGAATCAGAGCGGTCGCTGGTGATTCCGGAAGCTGCGAACAGGGTGGTTTCCGCGCAGACGGTACTCAAGATGTTGATTTCAGAGTAATCTATGAAAGTTTATAAAATAGGCGGAAACGTGGTGGACGACCAGGCGGCTCTGGAGACCTTCTGCAGGGAGTTCGCGTCATTGGACGGGCCCCGGGTGCTGGTGCACGGAGGCGGTGTGGCTGCAAGCAGGGTGCAGGAGTTGATGGGAATCAGGCCGGTGAAGATTCAGGGACGCAGAGTCACGGATCCGGAAACGCTGAAGGTTGTGACGGGGGTATATGCTGGGCTGTGCAACAAGAATGTGGTGGCCCTGCTGCAGAGTTTCGGCTGCAATGCAATCGGACTTTCGGGCTGCGACGGGAATGTCATCTGTGCGACCAGGAGGCCTCCGATTGAGATTGAGGGACAGATGGTGGATTTCGGAGCCGTGGGTGATGTGACTGCGGCGAGTGTGAACACTGAACTGCTTGAAGCATTCTGCGGGATGGGACTTGTGCCTGTGCTGAGTGCAATAAACCACGATGGGAAGGGAAAGCTGCTCAATACAAATGCAGACACCGTGGCTTCATCAGTGGCAGCGGCTCTTGGGGCAGAACTTGTGGTGTGCTTTGAGAAAAACGGGGTGCTGAGGGACAAGGATGATGAAGGGAGTGTCATAGCGGAGATTGATCCGGGGCTTTTTGAGAGGCTCAAGAAGGAAGGAATTGTGGCCGAGGGAATGATACCGAAGTTGGAAAATGCATTCCTGTGCCTGCGCAACGGGGCATCCGGTGTAACCATCCGCAATTCCTCCGGACTTGACAACGGCATCGGAACTGTAATAAAACTGTAAAGATGCAAGTCTTTCCAATGAATGTTACTTGCGAAACTTGAAAATAGGATTCCAGGTCAATCAAACCCGACCGGGCATCAGAATGGAAATATGGACAAGATAATAGGATTACAAAGTCTGAACCTGCTGCGAGAAATGGTGACAGTTCCCTCAGTTTCTTTTGAGGAAACAGCCGTAGCTGACCTGATCGGCAGCCGTCTGTCTGCCTGGGGTGTCGCACACGAAAGACTGCGCAACAACTTGGTAGCCGGGCTGGAGAAAATGGACCCGGAGAAAAAGACACTGGTCCTGGATGCCCATATAGACACTGTCCCAGTATGCCAGGGCTGGACCTGCAACCCCTTCGACCCGGCCGGTCCCGACAACAACCATCACATCATCTACGGTCTGGGTTCCAATGACGACGGGGGCTGCGTGGTGGCAATGATAGCCGCCTACAGGCACTTCCTGAGCCGTGAACTGCCCTTCAACCTGATTCTTGCCCTGAGTTGCGAAGAAGAAAGAAGCGGAGAGAACGGTGCCCGCTGGCTCTATGGTCCGGAAGGTCCTCTCCACCCCGAAATGGTAATCATAGGTGAACCCACAGGCCTGAAAGCAGCAACGAGCGAAAGGGGCCTGCTGGTAATCGATGCTGTGGCTGAAGGCAAAAGCGGCCATGCGGCCCGTAACGAAGGCATCAACGCCCTCTACATTGCCCTCGACGACATAGCGGCCATCCGTTCCCACAAATTCTCCAGAATCTCCCCCACAATGGGCGAGGTGCATAAGACCGTAACCATAATCCATTCAGGCACAGCGCATAATGTAGTCCCGGACAGTTGCGAGTTCACCATAGACATACGCCCAACCGAAGTCTATACCTGCGCAGAAATATTGGACGAGCTGCAGAGTATCTGCAAAAGCCGCCTCAAGGCAAGAAACCTGAACAACCGTTCCAGCGCCACCCGTAGCGGCTCTCCCCTTTTCAAAGCCCTGGACGGACTCGGAATAGAAAAATTCTCCTCTCCCACCACATCGGACTGGATGCGCATAGACTCCGACTGCGTAAAAATCGGCCCGGGCGAATCCAGCCGCTCCCACAAAAGCGACGAATTCATTACGGTAGAGGAAGTGCAAAATGGAATTGAAACATATATTAACCTCATAGGCGAACTCGCCAAACTATTTTAGCAATGGCAACACTCTGGAACAAAGGCAAAAGCGCAACCCGTATAGTGGAAGATTTCACGGTGGGAAAGGACAGGGAACTGGACCTGAGACTGGCAGTTTACGATGTGACCGGGTCTATGGCACACGTGAAAATGCTGGGCAAGACAGGCCTGCTCAGCGGGGATGAAACCGAAGTCCTCATTCAGGGACTCAAGGCTCTGGAAAACGAAATCAGGGCCGGGAAATTCACGCTCGGAGAGGATGTGGAGGATATTCATTCACAGGTCGAACTACTTCTTACACAGAGGCTTGGAGAGGTGGGCAAGAAGATTCATTCCGGACGCTCGCGCAACGACCAGGTGCTCGTGGACCTGAGGCTGTTTTTCAGGGACGAACTGCTGAAACTGCGCGAAGAAACGCTTGAATTGTTCGACTTGCTACAGAGCCTCAGCGGGAAATACAGTCAGGTGCTGCTTCCGGGCTATACCCACACCCAGATTGCAATGCCATCTTCCTTCGGAATGTGGTTCGGGGCCTACTCGGAAGCTCTTGTGGACAATATGTACGAGTGCGGAGGCTGCTGGAAAATCACCAACCGCAATCCTCTGGGCTCGGCTGCGGGCTACGGCAATTCCTTCCCTCTGGACAGGGAGATGACCACGGAACTGCTCGGCTTCGACTCCCCTGTCGTAAACAGCGTCGCGGCACAGTTGGGCAGAGGTGCAGGAGAAAGGTGCATTGCTTCCGCCATAGGGGGTATAGCACTGACTCTCAATAAATTCGCCTCAGATTGCATAGCCTATATGTGTCCCAATTTCGGGTTTATCAAATTCCCGGACGAGCTCACTACAGGCTCCAGCATAATGCCTCACAAGAAGAATCCGGACGTGTGGGAAATCATCCGAGGGCGCTGCAATATGATACTGTCGGCCCAAAATACCGTGGCTATGATGTGCAGCAACACCATTCACGGATACCACCGGGACTGGCAATTGCTCAAGGAGGTGATTTTTCCGGCTCTTGAATACACTCACCAGTGTCTGGAGATGACCTCTTATATGCTCAGGCATATTGAAATAAATGAACATATTCTGGACAATCCCATATATAATTATATGTTTACGGTGGAAGAGGTCAACCGCAGAACTCTCGCCGGGATGCCTTTCAGGGATGCCTATAAGGAAGTGGGGATTGAGGTCAACGAGGGGCGCTTCAGTTACGGAGGCTCAGATGGGAGTTCGGAGACGGATGGCGGCGCTTCCCTCACGGTCAAAGACCTGCACCACACCCACCTCGGCAGCATAGGCAACTTGGCCAACGACAGAATCAAGACATTGATGGACGAAGCCTCAGCTTGGGGCAAAGGCAAAACCAGACTGATATGATGAACAGAAAGAAAGCGAAACTCCTCCTGCAGAACGGCAGATGTTTCGAAGGTTACAGTTTCGGCTATGACGGGGCCACCTCCGGCGAAATTGTCTTTTCCACAGCAATGGTAGGCTATCCGGAAAGCCTCACCGACCCGTCCTACTCGGGCCAGATACTTTGCGTAACCTACCCTCTTGTAGGCAATTACGGTGTACCTCAGGAAGAATGGGACTCATTCGGCATAAGAACCACCTTCGAGTCTGACCGCATACAGGCCCGAGGACTCATCATTTCCGACTATAGCGAAACCTACAGCCACTATGATGCCCGCACAAGCCTGGAAGACTGGCTGAAAGAGGAAAAGGTTCCGGGAATATGCGGAGTGGACACAAGGGCTCTCACCCGTATCATCAGGGATTCAGGTGCGATGCTCGGCAAAATAGTCCCGGAAGGGGCAGAAGAACCTCAGTGGTACAACCCTGACAATGAAAACCAGGTTGCCCTTGCCAGCTGCAGCGAGCCTCGGGTCTATGGGGAAGGCGAAAAGACGGTGGTACTGGTGGATTGCGGAGTGAAACACCGTATCCTGCACTGCCTTGCATCCAGAGGTGTGAAAGTGGTCCAGGTGCCTTGGGACTACGATTTCAACAGCCTCGAATGGGACGGACTTATGATTTCAAATGGTCCCGGAAATCCGAGTCTTTGCACAAAGACGGTTGAAAATATACGCAAGGCCTATGACGGGGACAAGCCCATTTTCGGAATATGTATGGGCAATCAGCTGATGAGCCTTGCTGCCGGAGCTTCCACCTACAAGCTCAAATACGGACATAGAGGACACAATCAGCCGGTCAGACTCTGCGGCAGCAACCACTGCTACATTACATCCCAGAATCACGGATTTGCTGTTGACACCCAGACACTTGACAAAGAATGGGAACCCCATTTCATCAATCTCAACGACGGGACCAACGAGGGCATACGCCATCGCAGCAAACCTTTCTTCAGCGTACAGTTCCATCCGGAGGCATCCAGCGGGCCTCTTGACACGGAGTTTTTGTTCGACAAATTCATTGAGCTTTTATAATATTATGGTGAAAAAAGTACTGGTGCTCGGTTCCGGAGCCCTCAAAATAGGTGAAGCGGGAGAATTTGACTACAGCGGGGCACAGGCCCTGAAAGCCCTAAGGGAAGAAGGGGTGCAGACTGTGCTGCTGAATCCGAACATCGCCACGGTGCAGACTTCGGAAGGGGTGGCGGACAAGGTCTATTTCCTGCCCGTAACCCTGCAGTTCACAGAGGAGGTCATAAAGCAGGAACGTCCTGACGGCCTTCTGCTCGCATTCGGCGGACAGACCGCCCTCAACTGCGGAGTGGAACTTCATCGCAGCGGGGTTCTGGAAAAATACGGAGTGAAGGTGCTCGGCACTCCGGTACAGGCCATAATCGAGACTGAGGACCGGGAACTTTTCGTGCAGAAACTGGACGAAATCGGGGTCAAGACCATCAAGTCCCACGCGGCATCCACACCCGAAGAGGCGATGGAGGCAGCCAGAATGGTGGGCTTTCCGGTAATTGTGCGTGCCGCCTATGCACTCGGAGGACTGGGCTCAGGCTTTTGCGAAGATGAAGACCAGTTGCAGAAGACAGTGGCCAAAGCCTTCAACTTTTCTCCTCAGGTGCTGATTGAAAAATCCCTGAAAGGCTGGAAGGAAATCGAATACGAGGTGGTGCGCGACCGCTATGACAACTGCATCACTGTCTGCAATATGGAAAATTTCGACCCCCTCGGCATCCACACCGGAGAGAGCATAGTCGTGGCTCCGTCCCAGACTCTGTCCAATCGGGAGTATCATTTCCTGCGCAAGAAAGCCATTGACATAGTGCGACATATAGGCATAGTGGGAGAATGTAACGTGCAATATGCCTTCAGCCCTGACGGAGATGACTACAGGGTAATCGAGGTGAACGCCAGACTGAGCCGTTCTTCCGCCCTTGCATCCAAGGCCACCGGCTACCCCCTCGCCTTCGTGGCTGCAAAACTCGCGCTCGGCTATGGACTTTTCGAACTCAAGAATGCTGTCACCGGAAGCACTCCGGCCTTCTTCGAGCCGGCCCTGGACTATGTGGTATGCAAAATTCCCCGCTGGGACCTGGGCAAATTCAAAGGAGTGTCCAGAGAATTGGGTTCCAGTATGAAGAGTGTGGGAGAGGTGATGGCCATAGGCCGCTGTTTTGAAGAAGCCCTGCAGAAGGGACTCAGGATGATAGGTCAGGGAGCCAACGGCTTCGTATGCAACAAGCCCTACAAGACAGAGGACCTGGATTACGCCCTTAGCAATCCGACAGATACGAGGATTTTCGCCATTGCGGCAGCTTTCGAGAGCGGTTACAGCATAGAACGCATCAATGCCCTAACGCATATAGACAAATGGTTCCTCGACCGGCTTGCAAACATTGAAAGCTGCTACAGGCAGATGGAAGAGACCGGCAGTCTCGCCAAGATGTCCGCAGAAGACCTCAGGCGTGCCAAACAGCTTGGCTTCTCGGATGTGCAGATTGGCCGGGTGTTCGGGGAGAAAGAACTGACAGTCAGAAAGTTCCGTGAGTCTATGGGCTTGCGTCCACATATACGCAGAATCGACACCCTCGCAGCCGAATTCCCTTCCGACACCAATTACCTCTATCTCACCTACAATGCCGTGGAAGACGATTGCAGGCCGGAAGGTGGAGCTGTTATTGTCCTGGGGTCGGGTGCCTACAGAATTGGAAGCAGCGTGGAATTTGACTGGTGTGGGGTGAATGCTGTCAATACGGTACGCCGCTCAGGCAGGAAGGCGGTGATGATAAACTTCAATCCTGAAACCGTTTCCACCGATTTTGACTGCTGCGACCGGCTCTATTTCGACGAATTGAGTTTCGAGACCGTGATGGATATCTGCGGCTTTGAAAAACCGGAGGGGGTAATCGTCAGTGTGGGAGGACAGATACCGAACAATCTCGCCCTTCCTCTTGCCGAAGCCGGCATCCCACTGATGGGTACGGGTGCCTCAGACATAGACAGGGCCGAGGACAGACGGAAGTTCTCCGCTATAGTGGACAAACTCGGCATAGACCAGCCGCGCTGGAGCGAACTCACGGATATGGAAGGGGTGCACAAGTTCATTTCCGAAGTGGGCTACCCGGTGCTGGTGAGGCCGTCCTATGTGCTTTCCGGAGCAGCTATGAACGTGTGCCACAGCGACTCCCAGCTGAAGGAATTCCTGGACCTGGCAGTGGAAGTCTCGGACGAGCATCCTGTGGTAATCAGCTCATTCATACAGAGATGCAAGGAAATTGAATGTGACGCCGTGGCTGACCGAGGGAAAGTCCTTTTCGCAGCCATATCTGAACATATCGAATTTGCGGGAGTCCATTCCGGAGATGCCACCATACAGTTCCCTGCGCGCCGCATCTACGCGGTGACAGCAGCCCGCATCCGCAAAGTTGCCTCGGCCATAGCCCGTGAATTGAACATCACCGGTCCTTTCAACATCCAGTTCCTTTCCAAGGGCGACTCCCTGAAAGTGATAGAGTGCAACCTGAGGGCATCCAGAAGTTTCCCATTCGTGTCCAAAGTAATGGGAATCAATATGATAGAACTTGCCACAAAAGCAATGCTGGGGGAAAATCCCGAGGCCGTGGATGCAGATCCTTTTGCCCTCGAATA
>JALFCH010000128.1 GCA_022771245.1 Rikenellaceae bacterium
AGTTCGGACCTGAGTATTCTGATAGTGGCGGATTTGCGTGCCTGACGGCTGCTGATGCTGTTTCCGTCGGAAGCTGCCCTGCTGTCCCAGGCGCTGACGAATTTCTCATAAGGACCGTGATCCTTGAAGAACTCGTTGAAGAAAGCCTCATACTTTTCCTGAGCATTCAGCTCAGTCACCAGCGGACGTGAGAGATAAGCATTGCCGGGAACGGATATGCCTTTGAAAATCACTGCCCTGAGAGCATTCTTCCGGGCCTGTGTCTTTGCGTCGTAGAGATTGCGGCCCTCACCGAATGCGCGTACTGTGATGCTTCCGTCAGCCTCGTCATTCATATATATAGGTTCCGGAGTATTGTATGCGGAAGTGATGTTTCTCGGTGAACATCCTATAGCCATCAGCACTGCCGATGCGATAATCAAGATTTTTTTCATAACGGTAAGTTTAGAACATTGAACTCATTCCCTTGATGACTCCCGCCTTTTCGAGGTCACGGCGGAGAGCTGCCACATTGACATATACCACGAGTCCGACTTTATAGCCTATCTTCTTGATTTTCACATACTGAGGGCCTGATGCCGAAGTGCTTGCAACATATTTGTTATAGTCACCGTTGTCTGCGAAGAAGGCATCGAAAAACTCCTTGTGGTCCTGCTGGGCAGTCGGGTCGGAAGCAAGCGCAGGATGATAGTCTCCCCTGCCGCTGTAGCCCTTGAATATTACACCGTGAACTGCATTTCTGCGGCAAACCTGGTCTGCATTCTTGATGTTGTTCATATAAGACTGCACATAGACAGCCTGGACACCGTTTGAAGCTGCCCCGGCCTCGATTTTCTCAATCTCATATTTGTAAGCCTGGGTTGCCTTCTTGTTCTTTTTGTCTGCTGAAGCACTGATGCATATGAGCAGTGCGAGAGCGATGGTAAGGAACTTTTTCATATAATCTAAGGTTGTTGTTAATATCCATTGGTGGGGTTGCCGGCCGGACAGACTGCCGATTTATCCAAGCATTCCGGTTGAATTGCCAAACAACCTGCTAATTTAGGAATAAATTGCGATAAACCAATCATTTTTGTAGGCGAAACAAATTTGAAGACTGACGGGGCAGTAATATGATTACTTGAGCATCATTTTTGCGGAGAATACGCGGCTTTTGAAAAATTGGCAATTATGAAAAAATATCATCTCGGAATAGTATTCAGCGGAGGAGGGGCAAAGGCTGCGGCTCATTGCGGGGCTCTTCAGGCATTGAAAGAATATGGAGTGAAGGCAGATGTACTTGCCGGCACAAGTGCAGGGGCAATGGTGGCAGCTTTCCATTCGGCGGGTATAGAACCCAAGAGAATGATTGAGCTCTGTGCCGACAAGACGTTTTTCAGGGATATGGCCACCCCTTCCAGACCCCGAGGAGGCATCTTCGACTCTTCCCCGATGTTGAATTTCATAAGGGAGAATATGCCCTACAGAAACATAGAGGACCTGCCCGTTCCGGTACACATAGTTGCATCGGATATGGACCACGGGAAGGTGAAAGTTTTCTCCAAGGGGGAAATTGCACCGCGTCTTGTGGCATCCTGCTCCATCCCTGTGATGTTCAAGCCTATGGTAATAGGAGGGGTGCACTACATAGACGGAGGGGTGTTCCAGAACCTCCCGGTGCCTACGATCAGGAATATGTGCGATGAAGTGATAGCATTCAGCGTGCGCCGAATGGAAGAGGAAAAATACAAGGACTCGCTGCTGTTCACCGCCACAAGGGCCTACAGTATGATGTTTATGTCCAATATTATGGCCGACTCCAGGCTGGCGGACCATTTCATAGAATTGAATACTGACGGCTACAGCGTGTATGACCTGTCCAAGACCCCTGAACTGTTCAGGCAGGGCTATGCCGATGCGTGCCGGGCTCTGGAAGATATCGGATATGAGAGGATTATGCCGCCGGAAAGTATAGAGTTCAACATTCCGGAAGAAGAGAGTGAGGACAGGCAGAAAAGGCTGAGGGCAAGGCGGGATTATTTCGAGGAGAGAGTGAGGGAACTCAGTTCAGAGACTATCGACAAAATTTCCGAAAGAATTGCCGAGAGGGCCGAGCGAAGGGCCGAACGAAGGGCGGAAAGGCGTGCCAAACGCTCCGGGAAGGGTAAGGAGATGGAGTAAGAGAGCAGGCGCAACGGGCACAACCGGGAAAGGGACGTATTACGTCGTCAAAGGGCTCACAAAGGGCTCACGTCAGCATTCATTGCTTCTATTTTTTTGCAAGAAAACCTTGTTGAAATGAACGCATAAAAAGGCGGTAAAGCCTGTTGAATCAGAACTTTACCGCCTAATTGATTGTATTTCAACACCTTATTTGCTTGCTTTGATTGCAGCCTGTGCCGCAGCAAGTCTTGCGATAGGCACGCGGAAAGGTGAGCATGACACATAGTTGAGACCGATCTTATAGCAGAACTCAACTGATGCAGGGTCACCGCCGTGCTCGCCGCAGATACCGCACTTGAGGTTCTCGCGGGTTGAACGGCCTTCTTTCACAGCGTATTCAACGAGTTTGCCCACAGCCTTGGTGTCCAGAGTCTTGAACGGATCGGAATCAAGAATCTTGTTGCCGAGGTAGTCGCCCATAAAGGTTCCGACATCGTCACGGGAGAATCCGAAGGTC
>JALFCH010000144.1 GCA_022771245.1 Rikenellaceae bacterium
AGGCATATCAGCAAGATTGGAATAGGCAATCCTGTCCGCCTCGTCGATTACTTCCTCCCAGCGGGCAGTCCATTCAACAGGGTCGCTTTTCAGATGTCCGGACTCGCGTATCTGGTCCAAACGGCCTTGGTCTGCAAATTCTATATTGCGCTGATAGAAACGCAGTTCCTTCTCCACATCTTCAGTAATGCTCAAATCGTGCATAGTCTGGGCCTCTATATCACGGAGTACTCCGAGCAGGAGATTCAGCAATTTCACCTTCAGCCTCGGATGGTCAAAGACACAATCCAGCATTGCACTGGTTGCGGAATAGAGATAATTCAGCTTGTGAGCGAATCCGCTTAGCCATTGGGCATAATGCAGAAATACCCTGGCCATTTCAGTGGTCTCCCAGGGTTTGTCCATTTCCTGAAGATTCTCATTGGACAAACTTATGCACAGGTCACAGAGTTCGCAATACTTGTCCAAGTCTTCCCCATAGGAACTCAGGGGCTTTGAAGAACATTCAGCCAGAAGTTCAGCGTATTTTTCCTTTGCAGACATAGGGTTTACAAAAAGTTTCAAAGTAACTACGAAAGGAATTACAAAAAAAGGGTAAGCTGAATACATCGCACCGCTACAACCTTCTGCTCTTGCTGCCTTCCGGCCCTGGGAGAGTTCAAAGGGAGCTGGTCGTGTATGACTTACCCGGCACAAAGGTAGGTATTTTTTCGGATATAACAAACTTGCGGGACAAATTTCCCGACGGGACTTGTGACCTCCTGCCGGGGCGGGCCACCTGCGAGATCAACTCTCCTTCAGAACCGAAGCCACACCCCAGTTTCTGTCAATATACCACCCAAAGAGTAACAACGGATATGAGCACCCAGAGTATCACCCCCAGGAGCACAGGCTTGATGCCCGTCTTGCGTATGGAATCTATGGACATACCGGAGCCGATGAGGAAAAGTGTGACAGACAAGGACTTGTGGGAAAATATGGAGATGCCCTTCGAAATCATATCCGGAATGGGAACATAGGTATTGAACACCATTGCGAGTATGAACAGGAAAATGAACCACGGAATGGACATCTTGGTCTTGTTCTCCCCTTTCTTGCTCCTGAAAAAGAGCATCGACACGAGCGAAAGAGGTATTATCCAAAGAGCTCGGGTGAGTTTGATGGTGGTCGCAACCTTCAGTGCCTCATCGCCGTAGATGGAGGCTGCACCCACGACTGAACTGGTGTCGTGGATGGCTATGGCCGCCCAGGTTCCGAACTGGTTCTGGTCCAGTCCGAGCGCGTGTCCTATAGGTGGAAATATGAAGAGGGCAATGGCATTGAGAGTGAAAATCACCGCCAGCGACATCGAAGTCTCGTCATCGTCGGCTTTGACTACCGGCGCCACGGCTGCAATGGCACTGCCTCCGCAAATGGCCGTACCCGTGCTTATGAGATAGGAGAGCTTGGGCAGCAGACCGAGGGCCCGTCCAATGAGGCAACCGACTGCCATCACGCCGATTACGGACACAATGGTGAACAATATACCCTCCTTTCCGGCAGCCAGGGACTCCTGAAGGTTCATTCCGAAACCGAGCCCCACCACAGCCACCTGGAGCAGGTATTTAGACACCTTCTTGGAAAATTTGGGAAAAGGATTGCCCAGGGTTAGGGCGAGAACTATGCCTGCGAACAGCGCAATGGCCGGAGACACAAAGACTGATGCAATAATCAGGACCACAAAAAGCCCCTTTACAATATATTCTTTCATAAACACTATTTTTCAGTCGCAAAGGTAGTTTCTATCGGCAATTCCTGCAAGTATATATACTCTTAGTAAACGTTTTCTAAAAAATGTTATATATTTGCGGAAAATATGTAACATATGAACATACGGACAAAAGAACAGACAGCATTCCGCTTTGATGTTGAATTGATTGGAATGATGAAGAGACGCTCAAAAGCACTGGGGAAAAGTATGAATGCTTACGTTACAGACTTGATTATGAGAGATATCAAAGATTCATACTATCTGCCGAAAATCAAATTGCCGGACACCTGCTCTGAAAATGTAGAAAAGTTTGCCGGGATAATGGCATCCCCTTCAACTGAGGACTTGAGCAATGACGAAAGACTTGCGAGGATATGGAACCGGTAAAAATATTCATAGACACCAACATAGTCCTGGATTATTTCACAGGCAGGATGGGTGACGGACAAGCAAAAACCATTGTTCAGATAGGACAGGACCCCAAGTTTGCATTGTGCATATCAATACTTACAGCCATTAATGTACTCTATCTTGCCAGAAAATTCGCTCCGTCTCTGCAACCTGCCGACCTTGCAAAGTTATTCCACATACTCCCTCAGGATTATCAGCAATACTGTGATGCACAGACTTTGAACCTCTCTGATTTTGAAGATGCCCTTCAGGTTTCCTGCGCCCTGCGTTCAGGATGTCTGATGGCAATCACCCGAGACCATCATTTCCAGGCTGCTCCCATCGTTGCCTTTACCCCGGACGAATTCATAAACGCTGTGGTTCAAGGATAGAAAAGCCAGGAACAGAAAGGACTGGCAACTTGGGAAATTTGACAGATTTTATTGTAACTTTGCACACCGTAACGATATACTTATATCGTAAATGATAATGCCGACAGACAACATATCATATTTCATTGCTTTTTGCATAGAACAGTACAAGACAGCCAAAGGACTTGAAGGTGCAGAGGTTGCCAAGTTATTCTTTGATAAAGGAGTTGCTGAATATCTTGCCGACAATTACGAGATTCTGCACACTCAAAGCCACCAATGGCTTATTGAAGAAATTGATGACTTTCTAAACAATCGATTCAGATGA
>JALFCH010000150.1 GCA_022771245.1 Rikenellaceae bacterium
TTGAATATTGTGCCCTTGCCCTCGGCGCTGTGCACTTCAATGCTTCCGTGCATTGCTTTGACATCCCCGGCTCCGTGACGATGGGGAGGGTGAAAGGATAGCCCCCGTAAACGTGCACGAGCTCAGGTACATCCGTTTTCATAAACTTAGGGAAGAGGAATCTGGGCACCGCAGCCTTCCACGGCTCCGAAGAGGGCGAAGGCTTTTTCGAAAGGATAGCGGTTGGCGAACATAGAGGCACGGACGATTTCAGTGCCCTGCTGGTTCATACCGAAGAGACGATTCACCTGGTTGGCGGCTGAATTCGGGTCGTATGAAGAGGAACTCTTGATATTGATGCCCATATAACCGCGAAGGTAGGCAGGATCGATGGCGTTGATGAATTTCTCGTTGGCGTCCATTTCGCGGTTGCCCTCGTATTCCTTGAGCTGCTCTGCATCTTCGAATTGGGATGCGGCGAGGAACAGCCATTTCCCACCACCGGAAGGGAGAACAAGGTCTGCCGCTCCGTCAGTCATATTGTTCCTGTTCATAAAGAAGAGGTTGTCTGTCACATTAGTCTCACGGGCAGCCTCCTTGGAAGCGTTTCCGTCCACAAATGTACGCTCGATAGCTCCGAGGTTAGAGCATCCGAAGACATTGTTGCGCACGTTCACGCTCTTCAGGCCCGTCATAAAGCGGAAGCCCACTCCCATACTCTCCTGAACCTTTGTACGGCACCAGGTGAAAAGGACTGTGTTGTCGTGGAAATCCAAAGAGCAGAGGTTCTGGTCAGGAGCCATACCGCGGATTTCGCAGGCAGACATTCTGTTTGCAACGAAAACATTGTTATATACATCGAAATGTCCGGCCACGCAACCCATCTCAATTGCGAAATGGTAGCCGTTCACGAAAGTACAGTTGCGGATGATGACATTGCCCTCGACATCGCCCCTGAGGAGAGGCTTGCCGATTGGAGCGCCGCCCACCTTCGGAACGGGAGGATTCTCGCCCTCAATCAGAAGACGTCCTGTCTCGCAGCCCTCAGGAGAACCTGTGCGGGCGTCGTCCGGAGCATAGCTGCAATAGCTGTTGTACTGTCCCTTGTCGAATGCGATACCGTCGATGAGGACTGTAGAGCCGCGTTTTCCGCGTACATAAACCTCAAGGCTGGCGTGGCTGCCGCTCGTTCCGATCTGCTGTGCGCCCGGACGGATGGATGTGATGTACTTCACAGGGTTACGCTCGGAGAAATCGCTATTCCAGCCTCCTACGAGCGAGAGATACTTCTTCACTTCAATAAAGCCCTGGTCGAGCTTGCCGAGGTAGTTGCCCTCCGCGATGTTGATTACCGAACCTTCTTCTGCGAGGTCAATCGCCTTCTGGAGGTCCTTCACTGCGGTCTGTGGAGTCAGCGCATCATTGCGGTTCGAGCCGGTGGGGCTGACATAATAGCTCTTTCCCGTTGCCTGAGGGGAAGCGGCTGCGGTCTGGTTTTGTGTCATAGTTGTGGTTCTTTCATTTTTTTCCACCGCGTCCTTTGCCTTGTTAATCAATCTGTTTAACTGGGCTGACGCAGGCATCGCCACGAGCGCGAACGCTGACGCGACAAGAATTGATTTGATATGATTCATATTTATCAGAAGTAATAGTTAAGAGACAAGTTACATCCGATGTTCTCCGTACCATAGAGCCAGGCGTGGCTGCCCGGGCTCACGAGAGAGTTGTACTGCTCCACCTTTCCGGTGCGGGAAGAGAAACCTTCGTAGATTGCATAGGTCTTAGGCTGCCAGATGGCCATCACCGGAGTGAAAGTCATTGTGGCAGTGAGTGAAAGCCTTCCGGTCATAAACCACTCTACACCCATGTCGGCTGTGATTCCAAGACCCTGGACATAACCCACATTATACCTCTTGAGAGGACGTCCGTAGGCAATGCCGAGAGTGGACTGGAAGTCGTTGAGCGTCGGGTCTTTCGCACCCGTAGCAGGAGGCATTGTCATCGGCATAGACGACGGCACCTTGTTGAGGTCGGTGATTTTGTTGCCGTAGTTGAAATTGAGTCCGCCGCCGGCGATTGCATAGACGAGTCCGAATCCGGTGATGAATTTCAGCGAACCCTTGCCTGCCATATACTGCGCAGCGACTGCAAGGCTACCGCTGTTGAGATTGGAGATGACATTGTCCACCACCTTATTCTCGGAATTTGGGTCAATCGCCTTTGCAAGGTCGTCCTGAACATATTCCTTGTAGTCGACGTGGCTTCCGTTCAGACCGAGTGTCATACGGAGCGCCCAGCTTTCGTTGAAATAGTAGCGCACGCGAACTGCTGCAAGCGGGTCCTGCGAGAGTATGAACATCTGTTTTTTCGCAGTGGCGTTGTCAGCGATGAACGCACCGGCATACTCGCCGTTCTTAGGCTGCATCTTGAGTTGGTAGCCGAGGGTGGCCGGGTTGAATGTGACACCGACCGACCAGTCTCCGCGCTTCGGACTGAATTTTTGCGCATCGCCCTTCGAATAGACGTGGTAGCAGGTCATACGCTGTCCTTCAGGGACTGTCTGATACTCCTGGGCGAGCGCAACAGTCGAAGCCGTTGCGAGGAAAAACATCGTGAGGAGTGATACTTTAAGTAAATTCTTCATATAAGTCTGTTTTTGTTGGTTTTGCCGCCAGATGGCGGAAATGTAGTGAAAGGAAAACAGAGTCTTACTGTTTCAAGCCTGGGGCGCCAACATACGCAGCCGGTGTCATATCAATCGCAAAATAGGCAGCCTGTCCACCGGTGACGCTCTTTTCAACTTCAGCATATAAGTATGCTTTAGATTTCTGTGTGCTGCTTCCGGTCGTAGGTGTCCCTTTGGCATCATCGACGTATCCGCTGGCTGAAACCTTCACTGTGAGAGCTTTGCCCACCGGACATCCGAGAGCATACTCGAAATATCCATGCTGCCCGGTGGTGACTGTTCTGAGAGCATAGCTTTCAACCTTACCGGTAGTTGCATCAGGAATGCCGTATGCGATGTTGACGGTAAGTCCCGGCTTTCCTGCTTCTGTTACGGCACCACCTTGGTCTTTCGTGTAGGAATACCTCACGTGTCCGCATATTATAGATTTCACAGGAAGGTTCTCCTCTGTGAGTGCAGTCGGTTCAACCGTGCAGGAAGAGCAGGCAATGCCTAAAACTGCAACTGAAAGTGTCAACAGGCCGTGTGCGGCGAATGTCGAAAGTTTGATGATTTTTTCCATAATTTTGTTTTTTGTTGGTTATTGAATATGATTTAATATTCGTAATTAAAATGAATCTCTATATAACAAGGTTTGCCTTGGGAATCGGAGAAACAGAGTTTCAAATGTTTTGTGGGTCCTGAACTAATATTCGTCCATGGGCGTAATTTGAACTCATTGAGGACGACGTCCTTATAATACCCATAATTATTATAGTCATACACCTGACAATCTATATAGTAGCATTTATAATCCCAGGCAAATCCTTGATTATCATCGGTGTTTATAAAGAATATTTCGTATTCTTCCCAACCTTTTTCGTTGTCGATAGTATCAAAATTCTGGGCAGGAGGGATTATTATTTTTCGATTCGGGGGATCTTTAGGTAAGTCGTACCACGTTGTGGAATGACTTTTACCGTTATACTTTTGATGTATTCTCCATTTCCCGTTGAAGAAATCTATTTTTGGCTTGAAAATGTAGCTACGCTTAGTCCCCCAATGGTCAGTCAGAGTCAATTTTGCCTCTCTACCATATTTCTCTTTCCAAGTCACCGGAATCTCTCCGGTCCTCTGCATCATAGTTTGGTCAGCACCAATTAAGAATATGGATTCTTCGTCGCTTTTTTCAATAGAGAATGTCACACCAGGAAGTTTTTCATATTTGGTGTTATAGCCGTCGACGATGTAGAATTTGTTAAAATAATTTGTTTTTTTGCCATTCCAAGTGAAAGAATGGATCTTATCCGGTTCAATCCTAATGCCCTCCGTTGTTAAAGCCGGTCTAACCATCTTCGAGAAATCAATGCCTGCCTCGAGCCCGTCGACACTTATGCTATTCAAATTTGCCTTATCCACAACCTGGATATATGTTCCTTTTTGCCAAGCATCCTTTGTTGTAGTGACTTTCACCTTTGTGCAATAGCCGTTTTCATCGGGGGAAATTGGTTCGACGATGTAGTATGCGGGCTGTCCGACTGACCATTTACCTTTATAATTCTCATTGGAAAGCCTGAAAATTTTGGAGCCTCCGCAAGGGATATAAACCGCACCTTCTGCCTTTTTGCCGGTTTCGTCATCAATGATGTAGATGCCCTCGGGGAATATCTGCTCTGTGACATTTATCTCGAAGGACATTGACTTGCCGGTTTGGTCTTTCACGGTGACGGTTGTGGTGCCTGTCTGCTCTCCGCATGTGATTTTTGCACCCACCGACCAGACATCATTGCCAAGTAGATACTCAATGTCCATGTTCCCTCCTTCAACAGTCCAATTGGCGAAATTTCCGTATGGTTCGATGTTAAACTCTTGTTGGGAATTTTTGTCCATCCGGTAGCTGTCACCATTTTTCAGAATCGGTCCGCCAGATACTTTCACAGCAATATCTCCCGGGATACCTTTCGGCTCGCTTGTCAATGTGAAACTGAGTTTATGCACCCTATTCAACAACTTGTCATTCGTGCTGACTGTAATTTCCGTGCTGCCAAACTCTTCTCCCAAACCGAGTACATAGATGGATGCGGAACTAAAGAGTTTATGGAATATGAAATCTTTGCAGACTGACGGATTTGACGAACTGATTGTTACATCTTCGGGCAGAGTGATACCATCTCCGACCTTGACTAATAAAGAAGACAAGAATATATCATTCCAAGATACTTTGTCTCCGTTTTGCACAACGACACTATTAGAGTTGTGGGAGTACGACACTTGTATTCTTTCTGTCAACTCTTTGATTGTGAGATTGATGGTTTTAGCGGTTGATTCTGATTTGACAGTCATCGCGCAAGACCCGCTCTTGAGTCCTTTGACAATAGCCTTTCCTTCTTTGAAATTCAATTCCACCATCTCCTT
>JALFCH010000156.1 GCA_022771245.1 Rikenellaceae bacterium
CAAGATATTACCTCTATTGATTTAGTAATCCTCCAAAAATAACCTGCATCATCTTTGAAAATCTTTTCGGTCCATATTTCCTCCCTCATCATTGATTGACACACATTTGGAGCTGTGCGGCGACTGACTATTCCCCTCCGACTGCAAGGGAATCTATACGGACTGTGGGGATGCCGACCGAAACGGGGACCGACTGGTCTTTCCCGCAGGTCCATGCGCCGTTGTCAATCTTCAAGTCGTTGGCAACCATAGAAATCCTGCCGAGAGCCTCCGGACCGTTGCCTATTATGTTTATGTCCTTTACGGGAGTCGTCAGTCTGCCGTTTTCTATAAGGTGGCCGCTGCGGACATAGAAGGTGAAATCACCCTCTCCTATGTTCACCTGTCCGTTACTGAACTCATCCACATACAGACCGTATTTGACGCTTGCTATGATTTCCTCCCCGGTATATTTTCCGGAGTCCATATACGTGGCCCTCATCCTCGGAATGGGATTGTTGCGGAAATTCTCTCTCCGGCCATTCCCCGTGGGGCTCACTCCGTAATAGGAGGCGCTGATTCTGTCGTGCATATAACTGGTCAGTATGCCGTTTTCCACCAGCACCGTTTTCTGTGAGACCACTCCTTCATCGTCATAAAGGTTAGAGCCACGGTTGAGCGGAATCGTGCCGTCGTCAATAATCGTAATGCCTTCGGGGCAGATGCGCTTGCCCATAGACTCGGAAAAAATGGACTGCCCTTTGCGGTTGAAATCGGCCTCGAATGCGTGTCCCATAGCCTCGTGAAGCAATATTCCGGAAGCGCCTGCTCCCATCACCACCGGCATGCTTCCGCCCTTGGGCCGTATGGCTTCGAATTTTTCATCCAAATCGGTTGTAAGCTTGTCCGCCAGAATGTTGGGGAGGTTTCCGTCCAGCATTTCCACTCCAGACCTGTAACTCAAAGAGGCGGTGGTGTTGATGTTTCTGCCATTCTTTCCGGCGAAAACTGCAGACAGGGCTATGCTTCCCAAAGGGCGCTCTTCGCAGCATAATTCCCCGAAGGAATTGTACATCATTATTCTCGAAACCTTCCCGTTCAACTGTCCTATGACATTTGCCGTGCGCGGTTCGCGATGCCTGATTGACAGGTCAATGCTTTTCAACATTCCCGCCAGTGCATTCAGGTCGGCATCCATCCAGTTCAGCACCAGCAGTTCCGTTCCCGCAGACTTATGGGGGAGGATTTGTCGGGCAATCGGCATATTTGCAATGGCCTCTCCGCTTCCCCTTATCGCCAAGGCAGCCCTGAGAGCCTGCTTCATTGCCTGATAATCTGTGGTTTCGCAGTATGCATAGCCTGTCTTTTCCCCCTCGACAACCCTTATCCCGACTCCGAAATCTTCGTGGCAGCCCCCGGAACTCACAACCGAGTCCTTGATTGTGAGGTTCATAGACCCGGTGCATTCGAAATAGAAATCAACATAGCCCGCACCACAGGCACGAGCTTCTCCCATAAGCCTTTCAAGTGATTGAAGGTCAGTGTGAAATAACTCCAGATAATCCTTATTTTCCATCGTTCTCCTTTGCTTGTGCAGCCCTGTGTTCCGCAAGAGATGCCTTGACCTTTTCAAAGGAGGCAATATCCCTCACTATCATCTCGGAACTTTCGCGGAATCCTTCAGCCACCACTCTGAATGGCGGTGTGGAATTGTCCGCGAGTATCCATCTGTCACATACCTTGATATAGTCTTCAAAGAAATACTGGAGTCCCATATAGTACCGGCGGCGTATCGTTTCCGGCGGGATGTTGTGGCCTCCCTTGCTCACCCTTGCCAGCACTCTTTCCTGAGCCCTTTCCGGGGAGTCCAGCCAGAAATACAATACTGTCACGAAATAGCCTTCCTGCTGGGCTTCACGGACCATACGCAGCAGGGTTCTTGTGGCAAGAGTCGTCTCTATGCCGAAATCCTTCTTCCTTTTGAGGAGGTAGCGGGTTTTCATCAGCATATAGCGGCTTGCCAGCAGAGGCACCTTTTCCGGACCATAAGGGGAGAGTCCCTTGGCAAACTCGTCTGAATTGACGAACTCACTGCATTCCAGCATTTCCGGCAATAAAGTATAAGAGGCTGTCGTTTTGCCGGAACCGTTGCATCCGGACACAATGTAGAGTTTAGGCATCGGCATTTCGTTTTCCTCCTGATTAGATGCAGTTTGGCTTCATTTCGTTACATTCCTCCCGTCACACCGTATCCGAAAAGTGCAAAATCTCCCTTGCAAGGGTCGCCCGGAAATATTTCGTTCAGGGCAGCGGTGATTTCAAGGGCGGTCACCAAGTCCTTGGGGTTCCTCCGTGTAAGGCCGAGCGCAGTCGCCACATTGTGTACGTGTACATCCAGAGGAATGACCAACTCTGCCGGATTGCTGTTGCGCCATACTCCCAGATCCACTTTCCCGTCGTCCCTTACCATCCATCGGCGCATCATATTGATTTTCTTATTGGCCGCCTTGGGGTCAGGCTTCTGTCCATAGACTTCGGTGCGGAACCATTGCTGCCCCATATTCTCCAGGCTGGATGTCTGACCGTAGGCCTTGCGCAAACGTGAGCATATACCTGCAAACTCGCTCCATTTTACAGTGCGGTGCAAGCTGCAATCCTCGTCCCTATAGTCGGATTTCATTATGTAATCGTATGGTTTCCAGTCCATTTCATCAAAGGCTCTCTTGCAGTCCCGCACAATCATACATCTGCGTCCCCAAGCCAGATGCGCAGCAATCACAGCCGCAATCTCCACATCCGCAAGACAGCACTCTCCTCGTTTGTATCGGTCAGCAAAATGCCTGGGGAAAATAATCGGGTCCTCTTCAAAATAGCGCCTGTCATTATATGTTTCCGCCCATTCAAGCAGTTTGTCCACAGTATCTCTATCCATATTCCTCAAATTTGACCATAAAGGTATAACCTCCTGAGAGAAATTACAAGATTTTTGATAAATTTGCAGATTATGAAAAAATTGGCGTTATACACACTTTTGGGCTTGACCCGTTTTATGGCTCTCTTTCCGCTCAAGTTCCATTATTTCTGGGCGGATGTGATTGCGTGGGTCCTGCGGTCTCTGTTGGGATACAGGCGCGAGGTGATTGCAATCAATCTGGCGAGGGCTTTCCCGGAAGCCGGCTACGACCATCTGGTCTGGCTTGAGAAACTTTATTATAAACATATTGCTGAGATTGCGGTGGAAATGATATGGTTTTGCGGCTCTGATGCAAAGAGATTGCGCAAATCCTCGCTCGTCACCATCAAGAATGCGGAGGTGCTGGAACGGGCATACCGGCAGTCGCCCAGCGTGGTGGTCCTGAATTCCCACTGCGGCAACTGGGAAATCCTCGGGGGACTGCCTCACGTGGAATGTCTGGACCGCGAATCCTTCCCTTGTCCTGAAGAGAACATACGCTGCGTTTACAAGGAACTCACCAACAAGATTTCCGATGAATTCTTCAAGAAGAGCCGTCTTGCGATGAGTCCTTCCCCTGAGGTGGTGCTGGAGTCGAAGAAATTGCTTCGCTATATGCTCTCCCACCGTAAAGACAAGTTGATTTATCTGCTTACCATAGATCAGAGTCCTTATGTCTCCGCCGTGGATATCGGCACCTTTATGTCGCAGCCGACCAAGGCATTCCTCGGACCGGCAGAGGTGGCAAGCAAACTTGGTTTTTCGGTTCTCTACCTCAATTTTGACAGGGTGGACAGAGGACGCTATGAGGTGTCTTTCGAGGAAATATGTATGGATGCTTCCACTATGGAGCCAAAAGCTATTGTGCGCAGTTTCTACGATAAGTTGGAGGCCGGAATACGGCGCCATCCGGAGAACTGGCTTTGGTCTCACAAAAGGTGGAATTAAGTTGAATATCAATTGGTTATTCTTATGAAGAAAGTTTTTGTTACGTCTGTATTGACAGTCCTGATGGCAGTTTCGGGCTTTGCGCAGGACTACAAGGGGGATGAAAAAGTAGGTATCAAGATATCTGTTTCTGCAGTTCAGGAAAAATATTTTGTGGGGCCCTATGCGAAATATGCCCAGAAGTATCTCGGTGTGGAAGCACGTCAGACCTCATCCTCATCAACTTGGATAGAGTCTGTCAAAATGACCGGCGAAATCTCCGGTGCGAATGGAGACTATGTCTTCAATTTTGCCTCTCCTGTGTCCGATAAGCCGGATTTCTCTTCCGTGCCTTTGCTCAAATCTGCAGTGGGGCACAAAAGTGTCGAAACAGCTGCGGCTGCGGCTGCGGACCAGATTATGGGCATACGTCAGAAACGTTACCAAATCTTGACCGGAGACACAGATATGTCCCTTTCCGGAGAGAGTTTGCGACTGACTTTGGAGGAATTCAGCCGTCAGGAGGATGAACTGCTCAAACTTTTTCTGGGCTATAGTTTGGCGCAACCGATTGAAGGAGAATTTGTTGTCATCCCAGTCAAGGATAATGACACCGGCATCTACGTTGCGTTCCGCATTTCCGAAAGCGGTATTCTTCCTGCCGGTCATCTCGAAGGCCGTATGGTTACTCTTGAAGTCGTTCCTCAGAATGTGCCGGAGCCCGAATCTCAACCGGTGGATGGCGCGGATGTCAAAAAGAAGCCGAAAGCTCCGAAGAATATGAAATGGGAGACCATAAGCGAACTGGTTCCGGCGGATTGTGTGGTGCGTCTGAGGGATGGAGCAACTGTGGTCCTTCAGGGAGAGTTTACCATCCCGCAGTTGGGCTATATCAGGACCCGTGAAGAGCTCGTTCCGCTGCCGGTTCCTGCAAATAATTGACGTACAGGTGCTTAAGTCAAATGATGAGGACTTGCGCAACTGATTCTTTTCATGCTACTAATCAATACCTTTATATATTATGACAATCAAAGATTTGGATCCACAGTTGGTGTGGAAGAACTTTTACGGTCTCACCCAGGTACCGAGACCATCGAAGCACGAGGAAAAAATCACCAGTTATCTTTACAACTGGGGCATTAGCCGTGGCTTCGAGACCATAGTAGATAACGAACCCATAGGAAATGTTATTATCCGCAAGGCTGCGACTCCCGGTTGCGAGAATATGAAGGGAGTGATTCTTCAGGGACATATGGATATGGTTGCACAGAAGAATTCAGATACGGAACACGATTTCGAGAATGACCCTATCCAGACCTATATTGACGGTGACTGGGTCAGGGCAAAGGGAACGACTCTGGGAGCTGATGACGGCCTGGGTGTAGCTATGGCTCTCGCGGTTCTCGAATCCGATGACATCAAACACGGTCCGCTTGAGGTCCTCATTACTTTTGACGAGGAGACAGGACTTACGGGAGCGCAACAGCTCAAACCGGGTCTGCTCCAGGGTGATATTCTCATAAACCTGGACTCTGAGACAGAGGGTGAGATTTGCGTCGGCTGTGCAGGCGGCTTGGATGCCACTGCCACAGGCACTTACACTCCTGCGAAACCGGAAGAGAACTGGGAATGCTGGTCCTTGGCTGTCAAGGGTTTGACTGGAGGACATTCGGGAGCAGACATTCATCTGTGCCGCGCCAATGCCAACAAAGTCATAGCCCGCATTCTCTATTCGCTGGTTAAGAATCTGGGTGTTAAATTGGCCGGCCTTGGAGGTGGTACACTGCGCAATGCCATACCGAGAGAGGCTTTTGCTACTGTTTATATGCCGTCCAATCTGATTCAGCCGGCTGTTGCAGAGGCGCAGAGAATTTTTGCGGAAATCAAAAACGAATATGCAGTTACCGATCCTGACGCTCTTATGACTTTTGAGGTGGCGGATCCGTTGACAGCTGCAAAAACTCCTGATTATATTCCTCAGGAACAGGCTGTTGCATATCTGAGAGCTTTGCTTCTCTGCCCTGACGGAGTGGTTCGTATGAGCAGCGAGATTCCGGGATTGGTTGAGACTTCCAACAATCTTTCAATCGTTAGGCTTTACGGCGGCAATTTCTCAGTCAAGACACTTATGAGAAGTTCCGTAGATACCGCCAAGATGGCTCTTGCAGACCAATTCGAGGCTGCATTCTCACTTGCCGGAGTAAGTTCCGAATTTACTGGCGGTTATTCAGGTTGGGCTCCAAATTCCAAGTCTGAAATCGTGAAGACTATGAAGGAGGTTTACGAGAAGATGTACGGCAAAGAGCCTTCAGTTCTGGCCATCCACGCCGGACTTGAGTGCGGAATTCTCGGAGGAACCTATCCTCATTGGGATATGGCATCTTACGGTTCCACCCTCGAAATGCCTCACTCACCTGATGAGAGAGCATCCATTTCATCTGCACAGAGAACCTGGGAATACCTTAAGGCTGTGCTCGAAGCCATACCACAAAAGTAAAATCAATAAATTAAGAAAATATGTTCAAAGGACAACCAAAGGGTCTTTTCGCCCTTGCCCTTGCCAACACCGGTGAGCGTTTCGGATATTACACCATGTTGGCAATCCTCTCACTGCTGATGCAGGCCCGCTTCGGATGGAGTGAGGCTGCCGCAGGTCAGGTCTATGCCATCTTCCTTGCAGGAGTTTATTTTATGCCTCTTCTGGGAGGTATCATTGCCGACAAGATCGGTTACGGGAAATGCGTGGTGCTTGGTATCGCCGTCATGTTCCTGGGCTATCTCTCCCTTTCCATCCCATCAGGCAACGGTCTGGCAGCCAAAGTGATGATGTGTTCCGGACTCGGCCTTGTGGCTATCGGTACGGGACTCTTCAAAGGCAATCTGCAGGTGCTTGTGGGCAATCTCTATGATGACCCGAAATATGAGGCAAAGCGTGATTCGGCATTCAGCCTTTTCTATATGGCCATCAATATCGGAGCTATGTTTGCTCCGGCTATGGCAAGAAAGATTACTGAAGTCGTGCTTGCAGGCAAAGGTTATGTCTATGATGCAGCTTGCCAGGACCCTGCCTATCTTGAGGCCCTTTCCGGCGCTTACGGACTCTGTTTTGCCGTGGCTTGTGTGTCTCTCGTGCTGTCTGTGGCCATTTACTTTGCTTGCCGCAATTGGTTCAAGCACGCTGACGTGACAGCAAAACAGTCCAAGTCTTCGGACAGTGCAGCCGTCGTGGAACTGACTCCGAAACAGACCAAGGACAGGCTTGTGGCTCTTTTCCTCGTGTTTGCAGTGGTGATCTTCTTCTGGATGGCTTTCCATCAGAACGGTTCTGCCCTCACTTTCTTTGCAAAGAATTACACCAACCTGACTGTGACCGGACCTATGAGGCTCGGATTCAATATCTGGATTTTGGCTCTTGTTGCAGCATCGGTATATACCTGCTTCGGCTTCTTCCAATCCGAAACCCGTAAAGGGAAAATCTGGAGCGCGGTTTCAACTCTCGCTTTGTGGGGTGCTGCAGCAGCGATTTTCTTCCTTGTGACTCCGGATCCCGTGAATGCCCAACCTTCGGATTTCCAACAGTTCAATCCTTTCTTTGTGGTGGCTCTCACACCGATTTCCATGGCCATTTTCGGTGCGCTTGCCAAAAAAGGCAAAGAACCTTCTGCACCTAAGAAAATCGCTCTCGGAATGCTCGTGGCTGCCCTTGGATTCGTGATTATAACAATTTCCTCAATAGGTCTGAAATCACCTATGGACCTTGCGGCAGGGGAGACTCAGAGCATACTCAGTCCGGGCTGGCTCATTTCGACTTATCTGACCCTCACTTTC
This sequence comes from Rikenellaceae bacterium, assembly GCA_022771245.1. GTDB lineage: Bacteria > Bacteroidota > Bacteroidia > Bacteroidales > UBA932 > Cryptobacteroides. The sequence goes on from JALFCH010000156.1 coordinate 7,688, forward strand.
GCGGAACTCCTCCTTTCTCCTATGGGTATTTCCTTCGTGTCAAAGGTGGCTCCTCCGAAATACAAGGGTATGATGATGGGGTGCTGGTTTGCCGCAACTGCAATCGGAAACTATCTCAGTTCCATTCCTTCGATGCTCTGGAGCAAGATTCCTTTGATGTACAACTGGGGAATTCTCATCGCGCTTTGTCTCATTGCGGCAGTCATTATGTTTGCCCTGATGAAGAAAATCGAAGCTGCTACTGAGTAATTTCCGGCACTGATAGTCGGTCTATTATTTGGACAGTTGAAAAATTTTTACTACATTTGCAGCCCATTTGCGGTGGATTGTCGTTGACTCAAAGCCCAAATGGACTGCAACTTATTTATTAACATTCATTTACAAACAAAATGATCAAACAGTACGAAACCGTTTTCATTGCAACTCCCGTTTTGTCTGAGGCTCAGATGAAGGAAGCGGTTGCCAAGTACACAGGCTTCATCAAGGAGAATGGTGGAGAAATCGTGTACGAAGAGGACTGGGGTCTGAGGCAGCTTGCCTATCCTATCAAGAAGAGGACCTCAGGATTTTATTATCTTATCGAGTTCAAGGCTGAGACTTCACTCGTTGCCAGCCTGGAAACCCAGTATCGCCGTGACGAGCGCATCATCCGTTTCCTCACATTCGCTATGGACAAGCACGCTGTAGCTTATGCAGAGAAGAGAAGGGCTAACAAAGCAGCTAAGAAGGAGGAATAATCTATGGCACAGAATAATGAAATCCGTTATCTCAATCCTCCTACAGTAGAGGTGAGAAAGAAGAAATACTGCCGTTTCAAGAAGGCCGGTATCAAATATGTAGATTACAAGGACGCTGAGTTCCTCAAGAAGTTCCTCAATGAGCAGGGTAAGATTCTCCCTCGCCGCATCACCGGAACTTCCCTCAAATTCCAGAGGAAAGTTGCCCAGGCAGTCAAGAGGGCACGTCATCTCGCTCTCCTTCCTTATGTAACAGACCTTTTGAAATAGTAGGAGGACAGTATATGGAAATTATCTTGAAGAAAGATGTGGCCAACCTCGGTCACGCTGACGACATCGTTAACGTTAAGACAGGATATGCTGTCAACTACCTCATTCCTCAGGGATTTGCAACTCTCGCAACAGAGTCTGCAAAGAAGGTTCACGCTGAGAACCTCCGTCAGAGGGCTCACAAAGAGGCAAAGTTCCGCGCAGATGCAGAGGCTCTCGCAGCAAAGCTTGCTGAGGTACTCGTAAAAGTGACTGCAAAGGTCAGCGAAAGCGGCAAGATCTACGGTTCAGTTACCACTGCCCAGATTGCTGATGCTCTCGTGGCTCTCGGTCTGAATGTGGACAAGAA
>JALFCH010000175.1 GCA_022771245.1 Rikenellaceae bacterium
ACTAATGTGGCAAGATTGTTTTTCTTATCTGCCTCTGTTGTCAAAGGAAATCCTATGGATACGGACATCAGCGGTTCTCCACCGAACACATTCTTTTCGTCTCTGAGAGTAACCCTAAGCGGCGAGAAAAGCCTTTTCAACTTGAGATCTGATGAAGAAAGTTCAGTCTTTTGCTCAGTGGCATTCAAGACAGGCTGTCCAAGTATATAGTCCTGAAGCGGGTCGAAAGATGTTGCAGTAGGGTGCTGCACTCCGTCTATTTTTACATGCATAGCGTTTCCATCACCATTTATGCTGATATTGCTTTTCCCTCTATACGGCATTACGAAAAAGTAATTAAACACATTTGTTGAATCAACTGCCGTATGTGAGAAAGAAAATTTGCCCTCAGAGCGTTTGGCTTCAACTATTCCACTGATTTTGGCCCCTTTGGTACCAACTGGAGCCCACCCCACAGCAACAGACTCTGTCTTGTCTAACTTGACAAAGCCGTCAGCAGGGTCAAAAAGCGATTTGGTGTCCTCTTCATCCACGGAGAAAGTGTGGGTGATCATGTTCTGTTCCTGAACTTTTTCAATAAGTTCTGATTTCTGGCATCCTACAGCAAGAAGGAGTGCCGCTGCGAAGAAAATAGTCTTTTTCATATTACAGTTCCCCCTCATAAACATCGTGTGTGCCATTAAACTCAAAGCTGTCGGAATCCACCCAGTCAGAAGGTGAGGACAGTGCCACGCTCTCGCTTTCGATTAGCGAGACATCAAATAATTCAGGAGACTCATAAAGCATCCCCAAATTGCGTTTTTTGATTTCAGTCATAGTTATTTGTTATCAAGAATTGTTATTAGTTCGTTTCTCGAATCGGAACCCGCAAAAGTAATTCAAATTGTTCTAATTTCCAAGGCAATGGGCAGACTTAAGCGCTTTCTCAAGTGTGTTTTCCCGATGCCAGACATCCCGGGCTTCCTCAAGCTTTATCGCAAGAGTGTCGCAAAGACTCCTGAAAAGTTCCGGATTGTCCTTATAGTCAATGTTGTGCATCTGGTAAGGATCCTCCTTGTCGTTGAACATCAGCACCCTTTTCAGGCTTCCGTCCCTGTTGATTGTGATTTCCATCGTGTGGGTGGAGGTCCTGATTCCCCTGGCGACCGGGAAGACCCCGTGCACCAGTCCGTCAGCATCCTGTTCCCCGTTCACGTTCCTAATGTATAATACTGCCTGAGGTACATCGCAGTCGGCACCGTTTCCCAGAAGTACCGGAGACAGGTCCCTGCCTTCTGCACTTGAAGGAATCTTGTCGCCTAAGCCTGCAAGGGAGAGAAGGGTAGGGTAAATGTCCACAGAACTGAGCATCGTGCCGTCCACGTGTGGCCTCAGTCTGCCCGGATAGCGTATGATGAAAGGTACGTTGAAGGATTCCGTATAAATGGAATTCTTAGGGTCTTCTGTTCCCTGGCTGCACATGGTTTCTCCGTGATCCGAAGTGAAGATGACAATTGTGTTTTTGTCCAAGCCGAGAACTTTCAACTCCTTGAGCAATCTTCCGAACTCTCTGTCCACTCCGGTCACGTTGGCGAAGTAATACCTTGCAGCCCCCGCCTTGGATAGAGTCGTATCGGCATTCGGGCGTACATAAAGCTCGCTCAGAGACATATCCTTATATATATTATAGTCTTCCTCCATACAGTCGTCCAGGCTTTCGTACGGGCTGTGTGGCGGGTTGTAGGCAAGGGCAAGGAAGAAAGGCGCATCCGCTTTCCTCTGTCCGGAGGTGTTGCGCAGGAATTCTATGGCCTTGTCGGTCTCGTGTTTCACAGAATATTCCTTAGGGTCGTGCCTCTTGCCTTCAGTGTCCCAATAGTGAGGGTCCTTGTGCACATCGAAGGTGCCGTAGGAGTACCAGTGGCTGAATCCGTGCCTTCGCTCAGGCGGAGTGTAGGCATCCCATTCCGGTCTTCGTGAACTTACATATTCTCCCGGATGCTGAGGGTCATTGGGAGTGGGGAAATCCGCGTGGAGCTTGCCTATGTAGCCGCAACTGTAGCCGTTGGCGCTCAGTACGTCGCTTATGCAGACTGCGTCTTCCCTCAGGCTGCTCTCGGGCCTTTCAGCCATACAGTTGAGTGTGATTCCGCTCCTTTCCGGGTACATTCCGGTCAGGAATATCCCTCTGTAGGGGCTGCTGAGAGGACAGTTGCTCATTGCGCGGGACAGGACTACGCTTTCCTTTGCGAAATTGTCGAGGTTGGGAGTCCTTACCGGGTCTGCCTGCCAGCCGGCGTGAGGGGCGAATTCCGGTTCATTCCAGAAAGCCATAGCCTGGTTTCTGAACTGGTCCGGGAAAACATAGATGATGTTGGGATGCTGTTCCTGTGCTGAACTGCAAGCTATGGTTGCGAGCGATGACAGGGGAAGCAGAAAATTTTTCAGTGTCATAATTATGCGCATTTGAGTCAAAGTTAGTTCTTTTTTTCGAAATTTTGCGTAAATTTATAATTTGGTTATCTTTGTAGAATTGAAACTAATAACTTAAATATATGAAGAGAAACATTCTTTCCCTTGCGTGTCTTGCCGCAGTTCTTTTTTCCTGCACTTGCAACGACATAATCCAAGACAACGTCAGAAATGCCGAGAAACAGCTTGCAAGCCTTATTGAAGCTTCCGAGGCCAATGACACCATCCGCATCCCTTCAACATTCAAAAACGGCGAAATCGAATTCGTCCCTGTGGACGACTGGGTGAGCGGTTTCTTCGCCGGCACTCTCTGGTATATGTATGAGCTCACGGGCAAAGAGGAATATGCAGTCCACGCCCAAAAGCATACGGAAGTGCTCCATGATATCCAGTTCCTCAAGTGGCACCACGATGTGGGCTTCATGGTTTATGACAGCTATGGCAACGGACTCAGGCTCAAGAACATCCCGGGCTATGACACAGTCCTTGTGAACACCGCGAAATCCCTCGCAACCCGCTTCCGTCCTAATGCCGGCATCATCCAGTCCTGGAATGTTGTGGGAGACTGCTGGCAGGCTCAGAGAGGTTGGAAATGCCCTGTCATCATCGACAATATGATGAACCTCGAACTCCTTTTCAAAGTGAGCGAAATGACCGGTGACCCGACCTACCGCAACATTGCCATCAGCCACGCCGACAAGACTATGGAAAACCACTATCGCGAGGATATGAGCACCTACCACGTTGTGGACTATGATGACGAGACAGGTGAGGTTCGCCGCCGCTGCACAGCCCAGGGCATAGCAGACGAAAGCCGTTGGGCAAGGGGACAGGCCTGGTCCATCTACGGATTCACCGTAGCCTACCGTTTCACAGGCGATGAGCGCTATCTTGATCACGCAAAGAAAGTTGCTGAGTATCTCCTTGTGGATGAGGATAATATGCCTGAAGATATGGTTCCTCTCTGGGACTTCGACGCAGTGGAATTTGCAAAGGTATATCCTGAATATGAGAAATATGTGGACCAGAGGGACGCTTCTTCCGCAGCCATCATAGCATCAGCACTTTACGAACTCTGGTGGTACACCCGCGAGGACCTTTACATCAAATCTGCCGACAAGATGATAGAATCCCTTTCCAAGGCTCCGTACCGCGCTGAAATCGGCACCAACGGCGGCTTCATCCTCAAACATTCGGTGGGCAGCATCCCTCACGGAGGCAATATCGACGTTCCTCTCAACTATGCTGACTACTATCTGCTCGAAGCTCTCATACGCAAGAGACATATTCAGAACGGGGAAAAGCCTGTTGAGTTATGAAGCGACTTTCTGCATTTGCAATGATGCTGGCAGTCTGTGCAATATCCTACGCACAGACTGTCAGCGTTGATTACGGGGAGCAAACCGGGGTGATTTCATTCGAAAAGATGCCCGGAACGATTTCCTGCAAATCTTCCTCTCTGAACATATCCGATGCCCACTCCAAGCTTGGAGACCACTCTTTGGAATGGACCCCGAAGAAGTCCGGGGCATCGTGGCGTATGGATGTGCCGGTCAAGTTCCTTGCGGTCAATCCCGACCCTGACGACACTGCAATTTCTTCATTCGTGTTCTGGGTGTATTCCCCTGAACCTGCGGACGGCAGCCTGCATTTCGCGTTCCTCAAGGACGGCAGGGAATGTTGCTGGTTCGACTATGCTCTCGGATTTACAGGATGGAGAGGAGCGTGGCTGGGCTTCGACAGGGATATGCAGGGCAAGCCGGTAGAGGGAATGGACGCATTCACTGTCACATACAACGGTAAGTCCCGCAAGCCCCATTTCTGGTTCGACGGAGTGATTCCGGCATCTTTCCAGGATGTGCGCCACCATACGGCTGACTGGCAGGCTCCGTACATCAATGCAGCCACAACCAATTTCTGGCTCATTCTCAACAAATATTGGGAGAATCCATCAGACATACCCGTGGAGGCGGAACTTGCTGCGGGGCAAAAGGAGGATTTCGCTCTTCTGGAATCCCGCTTCAAGACTCTCGTAAAGGAAGGCGCGAAGAAATGGGATATTGACAGAATCAGGGACTATTATGACTCCTGGCACATATCCTTCAATCCGGACGGCACAATCAGGGGTAAGTCTGTCTGGTTTGTGCGTTATTCCGAGACCTACCTCGACCTCGGGCTGAATGCCAAGAAGGACTTCAAGGAAAACGGGCAGCTGCTTCAGGACTTGAACGATGCTATGCTCGCAATAGCCATGAGCTGGGAGGATGAGAAGAATCCCGCCATCAAAAAGGAGATAGGCGAGATTTACCTGAACCTCACGAGACATCTTATAGACCAGGGATTTCAGGCAGGCAGCGGTATGGGCACCCTGCATCACCTGGGCTACAGTATGCGCAATTTCTACAATGCTCCGGTCATAGCCAAGCCTCTTCTCCGTGAAGCCGGTCTCCTTAACACCGTGCAGCAGGCTATGGAATGGTTCTCCGGTTTCGGTGAGGTCCGGACCGCGCCGGTGACACTGGGAATGGACGTGGATGCCTTCAATACTATGCTTATGGGCCGTTTCGCTTCAGTGGTGATGATGGAAGACACTCCTGCAAAGGCTGCCGGTCTCAAGGCTCTTTCCCGCTGGGTGGACAACGGGTACAAATATACAGAGGGACTGAAACCGAGTTTCAAGCGTGACGGTACTGTGGTCCACCACCGCAAATGTTATCCGGCCTACGCAACAGGAGGTTTCAAGGGTTCCGTGCCTGCAATATGGATGCTTGCCGGGACGCAGTTCGCAATATCCCGTGAAAGCCACGAAATCCAAAAACGGGCTTTGCTGGAAATGCGCTTCTGGAGCAATGTCAAGTCTTTCCCGCTGGCTATGTCCGGAAGACATCCCGACGGAAAGCAGACTCTTCTTCAGGGGCAGTATTCCCTGCTTGCGGATGCCGGCTCTCCTGACGGGACGCAGAAAATAGACAAGGAACTTGCCGAGGCATATCTGCGCATAAGGGGAAATGCTTCCGACAAATGGACGAAGAAATTCACTGAAGCAGGCTATGTGGCTGAAAAGGCTCCTGTGGGCGGACACTTTTATCCTTACGACTGCTCGCTTTCCTACCGTCAGGGCGAATGGCTGGTGACTTTTGCCGGACATAGCCGTTATATCTGGGCTGCAGAACATTACAGGGGCGAAAATATGTACGGCCGTTACCTGGCACACGGCAGTATGCAGATACTCGGATTTCCGACAGACTATCCCGACAGTTTCGGCAGCGGTTATCGCCAGGAAGGTTGGGACTGGACACATATCCCCGGAACGACTGCGGCTGCGATTCCTATTGAGGAAATGAAGGCGGATATAATCAATGCCGACGAATTTTCCGGTTTTGAGGAAATGCTGCTTTCGGATGAATATTTCGCCGGTGGAGTCACTTTGGGCAAGGAGGCAGCAGCGTATTCGTTCATTCTCCACGAACACGACAAATACAATCCGTCCCTGCGTGCCCGCAAATCCTGGTTTGCTTTCGGGAACCGTATAGTATGCGTGGGCTCAGGTATATGCAATTCCAAGGGGCCTGCTCACACCACCTTGTTCCAGAACAGCCTGGAGAGTGCCGAGGGGACTTGTTCCTCTTTCTCCGGGGAATGCGAACTGACTGACCGTCTGGGCAATTTCTACTATATCCCGGATGCTGAGGTGAAATTTGAGAAGGCCCTCCAGCATTCTTTCCACGAAGAGACCTGCGCCCCGACAAGCGGGTGTTTCGAGAAAGCGTACATAGACCACGGGGAGAATTGTAATGACGGGGAATATGTCTATATGGTTGTGCCCGGACCGTCATCGGATGCCGACAAGGAATTGTTGAAATCCTCTTGTAAGGTGTTGCGCAAGGATGATTCTGTGCATCTTGTGAAAGATAGTCAGAGCGGGCTTGTGGGCGCATCCGTGTTCGAGGCCGGGACGGTGGACAATGTCATCTTGCAGGCAAGCCAGTCGGTTATGATTTATGCTCTTGAAGGAGATAGACTCTCCATTTCCGTGGCGAATCCTGACCTGGCACTCTATGCCGGAGCGTCAGATGAAGTCTTTGATGAAAACGGAAAGCGTGTCGAAAGGAGCATCTACGGACGCGACTGGGTGAATAATCCAGCTGCGGAAACATCGGTGACTTTCGTCCTGAACGGTGAGTGGAAACTGGAGGCCCATATCTGTGGAGGCGGACTTGAATGTTACGAAAGCTTCACTCCGACTGTGACCGTGTCTGACGGCAAGACCACAGTGACCGTGAAGACCAAAGAGTGCCGCACTGAGGAGCTTAGATTTAGAAAAATTTAACTTTATTTGCGTCAAAATGTTCTGGCTTTCAGATATAAGACTGACTTGACTGAAACAACAATCATTTTTGAATTTTCTGCGGCAGGGCAACAACCCTGCCGCAGTTTTTACACAGAATTGAGTTTTCTTGGGACAAATTTGAATAATTTTACAAATCCTTGCAGTAATTGGGCGGGGATTTGGGTTGTGTTTAGCAAATTTTGAACTATCTTTGTTATTTGGAATGAAGGCTCAAAGTCCTGAAAAATCAGGAATGAGTAAGGGCTGTTTGTCCGTAAAATTATAATAACACTAATATCACAATTATGGTAAATTTCTCACTTGAAGGAAAGGTTGCGCTCGTCACTGGAGCCGCCTATGGTATCGGATTCGCTATGGCAAAGGCTTTGGCTGAGGCCGGTGCAAAAATTGCATTCAACTGCCGTTCCCAGGCAAATATGGACAAAGCTGTGGCCGATTATAAATCTGAAGGTATTGACGCAAAAGGCTATATCTGCGATGCTACTGATGAAGAGGGCGTTAAGGCCATGGTTGCGGATATCGAGAAGACTCTCGGCCCTGTGGACATACTCGTCAACAACGCGGGCATTATCAAGAGGGTGCCGATGCACGAAATGCCGGCTGAAGATTTCCGCCAGGTCATCGACATCGACCTCGTTGCACCATATATCTGCGCAAAGGCCGTTCTCCCTTCAATGATGGAGAGACGCAAGGGCAAAATCATCAATATCTGCTCAATGATGTCCGAACTCGGTCGTGAGACTGTTTCCGCTTATGCTGCAGCAAAGGGCGGACTCAAGATGCTCACCCGCAACATCGCTTCCGAGTATGGCGAGTACAACATACAATGCAACGGCATAGGTCCGGGCTACATCGCCACTCCTCAGACTGCTCCTCTGCGTGAACGTCAGGCAGACGGCAGCCGCCATCCTTTCGATTCATTCATTGTGGCTAAAACTCCTGCTGCACGCTGGGGCACTCCGGAAGACCTTATGGGACCGGTTGTCTTCCTTGCATCAGAGGCTTCCGACTTCATCAACGGCCACGTTCTCTATGTGGACGGAGGTATTCTCGCATACATCGGCAAACAGCCTAAGTAATGAGATTCAGATATTTTCTAACCATCCTGTCAGCAGCTGTTCTTCTGAGCAGTTGCGGCAGGAGTTTTTCTGTTGAGGTCAGCAACCCTACAGGAAATGACCGTCTTGCCGAAATGGCAGAAATTGACGGTGGACTGATTGCCTCCAAGGTGAAACTGTCTGAAGGAGAGGAATACGGAGTTTTCGACAAATCCGGCAAACGCCTTCCGAGCCAGTTCACCAGTGACGGCAAACTCATATTCCCGGTTCAGCTTAATGCTTCCCAAAAACAGACTTTCAAGGTCAAGGCTGTACCTGCGGGAGAGAATCCTGCCCAGCCTGTGGCTTGCGGACGAGTTTATCCCGAGCGTATGGACGACCTTGCCTGGGAGAATGACAAAGCCGGTTTTCGTGCCTATGGACCAACACTCCAGAGCAGGGGAGAGAGGGGTTTCGGTTATGATATCTTCACCAAAAGGGGCACTTCAGCTCCAGTTTTGGACCAACTTTATGCCGATGAAACCAATCCTGCAAAATGGGAACTCATAAGGGAACTCCGCAAGACCGATCCTGCGAAGGCAGATTCACTTCACCGCGCTGCATCCTATCATATCGACCACGGTTACGGTATGGACTGCTATGCTGTCGGACCAACCCTTGGAGCCGGAGTGGCTGCCCTGATTGGCGACAATGGCGAAATCTTATATCCGTGGTGCTGGAAGGAGGTGGAGATTCTTGACAACGGACCTCTACGCTTCAGGGCAAAACTTACTTTCCATCCTGTGGAAGTGGCTGAGGGAGAGACTGTTGTTGAGACGCGAATCATCACTCTCGATGCCGGTTCGCATTTCAACCGCACCCAGGTAAGCTATTCCGGACTCAAGTCTGAGCGCGCCATAGTTTCAGGCATTGTGCTGCACGACAAGGTGGGAGGCATAGTGGCTGACAACGAGAAAGGCATTATCGCTTACGAAGATCCTACCAACGGACCGGGCAACGGAAAAATTTTTCTCGGCCACATAGCAGGGGAGGGCTTCACCGGAACTTCCGTGAACTGGTTTTCCCAAGAGGAATCCGCAACCCGCAACAATGCTCTCGGACACGTGCTTGCCGGTGCAACAGTTGCTCCTGAATCATCATATACTTACTGGTGGGGCTTCGGCTGGGACCGTGCCGACATAGCTTCCTTCGAGCAGTGGCAGAAGGAACTGGAGGCAGCTTCCCTCACTTTCAAGACCGTACCGGAAGTTAAAATTTCATCTTTTGACGTGACTAAGATTTTTTCCTACATCATCGGGCTCGGAGCTGCCGTGATGATGCCTCTGATTTTCTTCATTTTAGGAGTCTGCATCGGAATCAAACCCGGCAAGGCCCTCAAGAGCGGTCTGCTCGTGGGCGTGGGTTTCGTCGGACTTTCAGTTATCACCGGCCTTCTGACCAGTGCCCTCGGACCTGCGCTTTCCAAGGTTGTGGAGATTTACGGACTGCAACTCAAGGTCTTCGATATGGGTTGGCCGGCAGCTGCATCTGTGGCCTACAACACCACAGTCGGTGCCCTCATCATTCCAGTCTGCCTTGGTGTGAATCTCCTGATGCTTCTCACCAAGACCACCCAGACCGTCAATATTGACCTGTGGAACTACTGGCATTTCGCATTCATAGGTGCAGTGGTTTATTTTGCGTCTGACAGCATTCTTTGGGGCTTCTTTGCGGCCATCATCTGCTACATCCTCACTCTGATTCTGGCAGACCGCACAGCCAAGAAATTCCAGGGATTCTACGACGGTATGGAGGGTATTTCCATCCCTCAGCCTTTCAGCCAGGGTTTTGTGCCTTTCGCGGAGGGAATCAACTGGTTGCTGGACAAGATTCCGGGTTTCAACAAATTGAACATCGATGCAGAGGGTATGAAGAAGAAGTTCGGTCTTCTAGGCGAGCCGCTCTTCCTCGGTGTACTCATAGGCATAGCAATAGGATGCCTTTCCTGCAAGACCTGGTCGGAAATGGCCAACCAGATTCCTTATATCCTCGGTTTGGGTATTAAGATCGGAGCGGTGATGGAACTCATCCCGAGAATCACATCCCTCTTCATCGAAGGTCTGAAACCTATTTCAGAGGCAACCAAGGCCCTGATTGCACGCAAGTTCAAGGGCGCGAAGGGTATGAACATAGGTATGAGCCCGGCTCTGGTAATCGGTCATCCGACCACCCTCGTGGTGTCCCTGCTGCTCATTCCTGTGACTCTCATCCTTGCGGTTTTCCTTCCTGGCAACCAGTTCCTGCCTTTGGCATCCCTTGCAGGTATGTTCTACATCTTCCCTCTCATTCTGCCTATCACAAAGGGCAATGTGGTGAAGACTTTCATTATCGGCCTTGCTATGATTCTCATCGGCCTGTATTTTGTTACTGACCTTGCGCCTTATTTCACTCTTGCAGCACAGGATGTGTATGCACAGACTGGTGACACGGCCGTGGCCATCCCGGAAGGATTCCTCGGCGGTTCGCTCGACTTTGCGTCCAGCCCTCTTGCTTGGGTGATATTCCATCTGACTCACACCTGCAAATGGTACGGAGTGGCTGTTCTCGTTATCGGCACCCTTGCTCTTGCAGTATGGAACAGAATGAAGATTGTCAAGGCTCAGAATGCTGACAACCAGAATGATAATAATAACAAATAATAATTTCGATATGTACAAAAGAATGATAATTTCCGCCCTGCTTATGTCAGTGGCACTCACAGCTTCTGCGCAGTTGAACTACACTGTCCAGACAGCTTGTCACCCCTTGGATGTGAAACACTATGACACTGAGCGTCTTCGCAGCGCTTTCGTGATGGAGAAGGTTATGGCTCCGGATGAAATCAACCTCACCTACACCCTTTACGACCGTCTCATCTATGGCGGAGTGATGCCTGTGACCAAGACTCTCGTGCTGGAGACTTTCCACGAGCTCAAGGCTGAACATTTCCTCGACCGCAGGGAACTCGGTGTCATAAATATCGCCGGAGACGGAATCGTTACTGTCGATGGGAAAGAGTATCTGCTCAAATTCAAGGAGGCACTTTATGTGGGATGCGGCAAGAAGGAAGTGACTTTCCGCAGCGTGGATTCAGCAAATCCTGCCAAGTTCTACATCAATTCGGCTCCTGCCTACAAGGAGTATGTCACTCAGCTCATTACCACTGACCAGAAAGCGGATCCTAAAAAATATGCGATTGCAATTTCAGACCACTACGGAAAGATGGAGGACTCCAACGACCGCATAGTGAATCAGCTCATAGTATGGCCTGTGCTCAGCCGTGTGAAAGGTGGCGGAACAAACCAGCTCCAGATGGGACTTACCGAGCTTATGCCTGGTTCTGTCTGGAACACTATGCCGGCACACACCCATACCCGTCGTATGGAAGCATATTTCTATTTCAATGTGGCTGAAGGCAACGCAATATGCCATCTTATGGGTGAACCTCAGCAGGAGCGTCTCATCTGGCTCCATAACGAGCAGGCTGTGACATCCCCTGAATGGTCCATCCACGCCGCTGCAGGTACACGCAACTACACCTTCATCTGGGGTATGGCTGGTGAGAACCTCAATTATGCAGACAAGGATGAAATCCGTTATATCGATATGAGATAATTGTGTCTCCGGTGCTTCCTGTGCCGGAGATTTTTTAGATTACTTAAGATAATGGCAAAAGTTATTACATTCGGTGAGATTATGCTCAGGCTTTCAACTCCGGGCTATCTCCGTTTTTCTCAGGCAAAACAGTTTGAAGCCACTTTCGGTGGCGGTGAGGCCAATGTAGCTGTATCTCTTGCAAACTACGGCATTGATGCAGAATTCGTAACCCGTCTTCCGAAGAACGACATCGCTGCAAGTTGTGTGAAGGACCTTCGCAGTTATGGCGTCAAGACCGACAATATAATTTACGGAGGTGACCGTCTCGGTATTTATTTCCTTGAGACAGGTGCAGTTGCACGTCCAAGCAAGGTGGTTTACGACCGCGCTCATTCTTCAATCGCAACCATAGAGAAGGGAATGATTGACTGGGACAAGGTGTTCGAAGGCGCAGACTGGTTCCATTGGACAGGCATTACCCCGGCCATCAGCCAGGGTGCTGCAGATGTTTGCCTTGAGGCTGTGAAAGCTGCAAACCGTCTTGGTGTGACAGTTTCCTGCGACCTCAACTACCGTAAGAATCTCTGGAAATACGGCAAGACTGCTTCTGAGGTGATGCCGGAACTGGTGGCCTGCAGTGATGTGATTCTGGGCAATGAAGAGGATGCTGAAAAGGTCTTCGGAATCAAGCCTGAGGGCTTTGATGTGACTGCAACCAAGGGTGAAGTGAATGCTGCGGAATTCGAGAGTGTATGCCGTCAGCTGATGGAGAAGTTCCCTCGTGCAAAGAAGGTCATAATTACTCTTAGAGGCAGCATCAATGCCAACCACAACACTTGGGGCGGTGTGCTTTTCAGTGATGGAAAACTCTATCAGTCACCTCGTTATGACATTACTCATATCGTGGACCGAGTTGGTGGAGGTGACTCTTTTATGGGCGGACTGATTTATGGTCTGCTGACATATACCGATGACGACCAGAAGGCTCTGAATTTTGCGGTGGCTGCTTCCTGTCTCAAGCATACCATTTTCGGAGACTATAACCAGGTGAGCGTTGCCGAGGTGGAGAATCTGATGAAGGGTGACGGGTCCGGTCGCGTGTCCAGATAAAAAATATATGGAGCTGTCTTCTGCGTTCTGGGACTTGACAAAATCCTCACAACCGACAGGTTGCTGCGGTATTTGTCTGCGTCCCACGCCTTGAATCCAACTCCATCTATTTCTTATATATGGTAATTGACCTCATATCGGGTAAGTGTCCTTATATCAGGTAATTATTTTTCGGCTGATTGTTCATCCGGATGATTTTTAATCATCATTTTGCTTGATAAATAATAGAAAATTATGGCTAAATACAATAAACAACAGGTTTTGGCGGCAGTTGAGAGCACTGGAATGGTTCCGGTGTTCTACAACTCCGACATTGAGATTTCAAAGGCTGTGGTAAAGGCCTGCTATGAAGGCGGCGTGAGAGCTTTTGAGTTTACAAACAGGGGAGACTTCGCACACGAGGTCTTCGGAGAATTGGTAAAGTATGCCAACGCTGAACTCCCGGGAATGATACTGGGCGTTGGTTCAGTGGTTGACCCGGCCACTGCTGCTCTCTATCTGCAGCTTGGTGCAAACTTCGTGGTTGGTCCTTTGTTCAATCCTGACATAGCTCCCGTCTGCAACCGTCGTCTGGTTCCATACTGCCCTGGTTGCGGTACCGTTTCGGAAGTGGGCAAGGCTCAGGAACTGGGTTGCGACCTCTGCAAGGTCTTCCCGGGTGACGTGCTTGGTCCGGCTTTCGTGAAAGGCCTGCGTGCCCCAATGCCGTGGAGCAAGATTATGGTGACAGGCGGTGTGAAACCGACCCGTGAAAATCTCGAAGGCTGGTTCAAAGCCGGTGTGACCTGCGTAGGAATGGGCAGCAACCTCTTCCCGAAAGAAGCCGTAGCAGCCAAAGACTGGTCAGTAATCACCAAACTCTGCCGCGAAGCCCTCGACATAATAGCAGACATTCGAAAATAATTTTTGCAGGTTAAAAAATTAATACTTATCTTTGCAGTCCTTAAACAAAACGGTGCTTTGGCCGAGCGGTTAGGCACAGGTCTGCAAAACCTGCTACAGCAGTTCGATTCTGCTAGGCACCTCATAAACGCCCTTCTAGATACCTAGAAGGGCGTTTTGTTTGTAATTTGTAGCCAAAATGTAGCCAAATTTCAGGCTTGTAGCCAGCTCGCCAAAAAAAGCATCCCGAACATTCAAAGGAATGTCCCGGGTTAACTTATAATCCACTTTCCATTATTGTCACTTCCTTCTCGCTTCAATTTCTTCTTCTTTCGTAGAGTGGCAATATCTCGTTCTATTGTGCGTTGAGTCACTGACAGTATCTCCGACATTTGCTTGGCTGATATTGTCGGAGATTCTTTGATGAGTTTTAGGATATTTTGCTGACGTTCGGTGAGTTTCATCTCCGACATTTCTCCGACATTTGTTGTGTCGGTGATCGCGTAGATAATCGTCTGGAATTGGGTTGGAGTAGACTTGAACTCAGGCTTCAACCCATCTTTATATCCGTCCAATGCTTGGGTCTCGTTACAGATTCTTGTAAGGCCACTACCTCTTTTCTCCATGTAATCCAGCTGCGCCATGACATTTGCCAGAATAGGATTGCGTCGCTCAGAAGAACCGTGATTGCCAATGCTGAAAAGTGGATGACCAAAAAGCCTTTTCTTCATCCCCTTCGGGACTCCTTAACCCCCGCAGACTTGCGTCTGCGGTCCCTTCGGGACTTTTTAGCCACCCACCTTTCTCAGCCTTTCCTGCAATTCGCAGATGTAGGCCATCAGTTCGTCAAAATCAGGATAGTCCCCGTACATCATCGAGTTGCACATCTGGATGTAGTCTCGCTTCCATTTTTCGATTACTCCGTCCGGTGGCACGATGCTTATCTTGTCGGCGCAAAGTGTTGAGTAGTCAAACCCCTTCAGACCTATGAACTTCCTTCTGTGTTCAACAATGTTATCAAATAAATGCTTATCTGCCAGGGCTCTGTTTGCAATGTCTGTCTTCATCATCATGGCTATGTCGTACAGGTGGCGGGACATCCTGTTCACGCGTACCTCGGCAACTTCCTTGCAGAACTCCTCGTGCAGAAGGCAGACTTTCTCAAGAAAGGTCCTCTCCGGCTTGACCGTAGGAACATTGAACTTCGTTTCGGCAAATTTTGTGTTAGGGAAAGCGTCCTCAATCATAGAGCGCAGCTGGACATTTTCTAGGGGCTCACTCATACTTCGGCCGCTTACCTCAATTTTGACCGCATTCCTGATATATGAAAGCATGGGATATAGCGAGTCATATCTTACATTGATTACCTCGGGATCTACGGTTGTTGCTGAGGTAATGTTTACCTCTACGCTGAACTTGTCTGACGGTATGCCCTGCTCAATCATCTTGTCTCGCAGGTCGTTCTGCAGCCTCTCGCGTACAAATGTGCATGCTGCGCGGCGCAGTTTGTCGCTGACCTGAGTTCTGCTTAATTCACCGCCGTATCCCAGATATCCCCTGTTCACGGCAATGTCGATATCCTCTGAAAACCTGCTGATTACATTCCAGCACTTTGAGAGGCTGGTACCGCCCTTAAAAGACATCTGATTTGCAGACGGCAGAGCGAACAGTGCTCTCATTACGGCAGATACCCACCACTCCTTCTCGATACTCTGCTCCGGCATACCCTAACTCAACGAAAGCGTTTCAATGGATTTAGTCTGCAACTCTTTAGGAATCTCAACGAACTTCATAGCTCCGAAATTGTTTTGCGCACCCAGATAGGTGCAAGCTTTATATCATGCTCAAACTTTGTCTTTGGGACTTTACTCAGGTGTTCCTTGATTATTGTTTTCTCATTATCGTGCAACTTGCCTTCGCCCGCTTCCTTTATCACCGCCACTATCAGCTGCATTACTTCTGATTTGTAGGCGAAGTCTTTAGCGCGCGATGAGTGGGTGAAGACAATGCTCATATTGTCGCTAAGTTTAATCTTCCTTGGAGCCCCATTTGTGATGAAATATGCATTGCCGGCAA
>JALFCH010000001.1 GCA_022771245.1 Rikenellaceae bacterium
GAGGAGACAGTTGCTGAATATCGTTCTCGTGACATTCATCTGCACACCCACCCTATCGTTCTACGCAGCTGTGAGGCAGGTAGGCTGTGCAGATGGACACAATTCCTTTCCATTGGGACACCCCGGATGCCCTACAATGCCTTAGAATGGCATGTCTCTGTCCAGATGAATGTCACGAGGGCTGGCTTTGCCGCAAGTTACTTTGTTTCACATACTTATTGGCAACCGGTTCCGCAGCGTATCATTTCAGCCAACGTCGATCGCAGCACCGCCGACGGAATAAATGCCCTCCGGAGGCTAAAGGTCAAGCGCTGCGGGGATCTAGCCTCAAGGCTCTCCTCGCACTTGACTTTTGCCTATTTATGCGTGGCCATTCGTGGAAATCATTAATCAGGTGCATATCAGCGGAACTGCTAGTGTATTCCATCCAGGCGGGAATTTCAGCGTGGTAGTTCGTGCAAACCTGGCAGTCAATATGCCACTACGGATACGTGAAGAAGTACACAGGGTTTCCCCCTGACCCCCTTGGCAGCAGCATTCTTGCTATGGGAGTATCATGTCTATTTGGTTTTTGCCTGCACAGGCAAGCTGGAAATCCTTCCGCTCATGGCTTATCCACAGCTGGACATCATAAGTGTCCAAGTGTGGAGTGTCAACAAGGAACCATATTCTTGTCCCTTTCTTAAATGGCCCATAAATCTGGTCGTAAGTCACCCTGAACAAGAATTTTTCATCTTTTTTCCAAGGTAGAGTAACAATTGCGTCGTGTTCCTTATTCAAATCCGCCTTATCTGTCGGAATAGCAACGTAATGAACATACCATTCATCCGTATCATCTTTCTCGCAACTGGATACAAATGAAATCAAAGTGGCGATTAACAGTATGTAGATAATTCTATTTTTCATTTTACTTTACTTTGAGGTGCTATAATAAAATCCAAAAAGCCCATCAGAATCAAGCGATGCATTATTGGGATAATTCTTCTCCTTGGTGCAGGAGAGAGTCAGCAAGAGAGGAATGATTAAAATAATTCTTTCTCATTTCCTACATATTTTTTAGAATATCCTGTAAAGATACACATAGAATTGTAAAAAAGAATGTATTCAATCAGCTATTAAAAATATTTACTGATTATCCTCCTGGACATATCAGTCTAAAAAAAAGAAACTGACCTTTTTGGGTCAGCCTCTCTTGTATGCAAGTCAATGCAATTTAGAATTCAATCTTGCGTGCTCCGTCGCTGATGACTACATCGTAAATCTTAGGAGCATGTCCGAATTTCTCGGTGAATTTCTCGATGGCCGTGTTCACGAAGTCATCGTAGAGATTGTCCTTGACGAGGTTGATGGTGCAGCCTCCGAAGCCGCCACCCATCACGCGTGAACCGGTAACGTCGCACTTGCGGGCGAGCTTGTTCAGGAAGTCGAGTTCCTCGCAGCTGACCTCATAAAGGCGGCTGAGTCCGAAGTGAGTCTGATACATCATCTCTCCGACAGTCTCATAGTCAGACCTTTCAAGAGCATCGCAGACATCGAGCACTCTCTGAACCTCTCCGATAACATACTCCGCACGGAGGAAATCCTCCTCAGGAACAAGTTCGCGGACCTCTTCGAGCCATACCCTCTTGGCATCGCTGAGGAACTCCACGTCAGGATGGTTCTTCTTGATGGCGGCGCATACATTCTCGCAGGACTGGCGTCTCTGGTTGTATGCTGAAGAGGCAAGTTCGTGCTTCACGCAGGAGTCAACGAGAACGAGCTTGTATCCGGCAGCCTCCGGGTCGAATGGGAAGTACTTGTACTCCAGCGTCTTGCAGTTCAAGCGGATGAGGCTTCCCTTCTTTCCGAACACGGATGCGAACTGGTCCATGATGCCGCAGTTCACACCGCAGTAGTTATGCTCGGTGGACTGTCCGATCTTGGCAAGTTCGAACTTGTCGGTCATATTGTTGAAGAGATAGTTCAAAGCATATGCGAACGTACTCTCAAGGGCTGCAGATGAAGAAAGTCCCGCTCCGAGAGGAACGTCTCCAGCAAATACGGTATCGAATCCTTCAACCTTTCCGCCACGCTTGATGGTCTCGCGGCAAACGCCGAAGATATAGCGTGCCCAGCTCTGCTGAGGCTTGTCCTCCTCATTGAGGCCGAACTCTACATACTCATCATAATCGAGGGAATATGCGTGAACCTTGTCTGTTCCGTTTAGTTTGATTTCAATGACGATGCCCTTGTTGATGGCGCCCGGGAATACATAACCTCCATTGTAGTCAGTGTGCTCGCCGATGAGGTTGATTCGTCCGGCCGATGCGAACATATCGCCGTCAGTACCATAGAGGAGTTTGAATTTCTCCTGAATTCTGGATTTCATTTCCATAACAGTATGTGGTTTAATTGATTTATTTTCATTCCATACGGCACGGCAGAATTTCACCTTGCCGTTATCCTGACAAAGTTAAGAAAGTGTATCGAAAATTCAAATAGCGGAACTATCTCTCGTCAGGCGCATACTTGAACGGATCCAGAGGCGACTGATACTCGAAATAATCCTCCGGCTTGAAGAAACGGTCGAGTTCGATGGCGGCATTTTCTATGGAATCCGAGGTATGTACCACATTCTCCTGTGCGCTCAATGAATAATCTCCCCTTATGGTTCCCGGAACTGCCTTGCTGGCCTTTGTAGCCCCGGCCATCGACCTTACCACCTGCACCGCATCATATCCCTCCCAGCAGCAGAGAATGACAGGAGCGGCCTTCATTCCGTCTCTGAGCCACGGAAAGAACGGTCTGTCAAGGAGATGCGCATAGTGAACGGCGAGAATTTCATCGTCCAGCTGAGCCATTTTCATTGCAACAAGTTTAAGTCCCCTTTTTTCGAATCTGGAGATGATTTCACCGACGATACCTCTCTGGAGGGCGCCAGGTTTGATGATTACTAGTGTTCTTTCCATAATCAAAAGTTATCGGAATATGTGGTATTATACTGATATGCGGGATTTGTGCCGCATTGGCATAAAGGTAGTAAATTAATTTTAATTTTCCTTGTTTTCAATCCATCATGAGCACAATCGGGCAATGGTCGCTCACTCCTCCGAGATATCTCGGCCCGGAATATGTGCGGAGAGGCTTGTATCCAGGGTAAACATTGTCCCAGACCATCAGAAAGGGTATTTCGGCGATTTCCATTTCGCCGGATACTCCTGCGGATGTCCAGAACATATCTATCATGTCCCATTTCCCGTTGAATCTGATGGTCCCCCTGCCTTCCTTTTCAAAAGAATCCGCAAGGCAGGTCAATGAGGTCCGCAATGTATCGAATGCTGGTGATGAAGGGACGTCATTGAAATCCCCCATCGCCACTACATCCGCCACCTTTCTGGAAATGACAGAGTCGCAGAGTGATTTCAAGGCAATGGAGGCCGCCTCCCTCCGCGACCCGGTCTCCCCTCCCCCATATTTCGAAGGAAAATGATTGACTATAAATACTTTCCGTTTGCCATTGCGCAGATCTTCCAAGTCAGCGAAAAGAATGTCCCTGGTAGCCATAGAATCGAGTCTGCGGATTCCGCCGTTCATCAGGCGGAGACTGTCCCGCCTGTAGATGAGGGCCACGTC
>JALFCH010000027.1 GCA_022771245.1 Rikenellaceae bacterium
ATCACAAACCACTCTTTCTTGATATCGCCAGCTTTGAGCGATACAGTTTTGTAACTTTGTGTGTCCATCTTGATTGTTAATGGTTAATACTTAATAATTTAGTTGCGAGCCTATTCTACATAGGGGGTGCAAAGGTAGTAATTTTTTTCTACCTGACAAAATTTTATGTAAAAGAAGCCTTCACGGGCTTCTTTTACATAAAATTTTGTCATATTTTTCCCCCCCCATTCACCAGAGGCGACAGCCCCTGGGGGCATGCCGAAATGGTGAAGCCATTTCGGGTGGTTCCAAGGCTACGCATCGCTTCGCCTTTCCACCACTACGGCTTGCGCCGTATTGCGCTACGCGAATTAAATGGAAAGGACGTTGAGGACGTTGATGAGTTCCTTGTCTATAGGCTTGTCGATGTGGATGGCTTTATTTATAGGAACATAGACAATCTTGTCATCCTTGACACCTATCATTATGTTCCTCTGTCCGTCCTTGAGCGCCTCGATGGCCGCCACACCCAAACGGCTGGAGAGAATACGGTCCTGAGCCGTAGGGCTACCTCCCCTCTGCAGATGTCCGAGTATGGTTACACGGGCCTCATATTCAGGATATTCCTTGAGCAGACGGTCAGCATAATACTGAGCTCCGCCCGTACCGTCCTTCTTGCTCTCGGACACCAGTACGATTGAACTGTTCTTGCTCTTGCGGACTCCGCGGCCGATGAAAGTTGCCAACTGGTCCACATCAGTGCGGTCCTCAGGTATGATGGCCGCTTCCGCACCCGTGGCAATAGCCGCATTCTGTGCCAGGAAACCGGCATCGCGTCCCATCACCTCCACAAAGAAGATGCGGTTGTGAGAGTTGGCCGTATCCCTGATCTTGTCCACGCAATCCATAATGGTGTTGAGCGCAGTGTCATAGCCTATGGTAGTATCTGTGCCATAAAGGTCGTTGTCTATGGTGCCCGGAAGCCCCACCACAGGTATATCATATTCCTGTGCAAAGAGCTGTGCCCCTGCAAGCGAGCCGTTGCCGCCGATAACGATAAGCGCATCAATTGCATTGGCCTTAATCGTCTCGTATGCCTTGGCCCTGCCCTCTTCTGTCATAAACTCCTTGCTCCTTGCCGTGCGCAGGATGGTACCACCCCTGTTGATGGTTCCGCTGACACTTTCGGTAGTGAAATCCTTTACCTGATTATGTATAAGTCCCTCATATCCTCTGAGGATTCCCTTCACTGCCCAACCGTTATAGATTGCCGCCCTTGTGACGGCCCTTATAGCCGCATTCATTCCCGGAGCATCCCCACCGGATGTGAGGAGTCCGATTGTTTTGATTCTTGCCATTTGTTGTATTGTTTATTCATTTTGTTCGGGCGACAAATTTCGTGCAAAAAATCAATATATTTTATATTTTTGTGGGATTTTTTCACACTAATGAAAATAGGCGAAAACATAGTGCTCAGGGACAAGCCCCTGTTTCTGGCTCCGATGGAGGACGTGACCGATCCGTCTTTCCGCTGGGCCTGCAAGGAATACGGGGCGGATGTGGTCTATACCGAGTTCATTTCGTCTGACGGGCTTATACGGGACGCGCGCAAATCGTTGGAAAAGCTCAAGACTTACGATTATGAGGGGCCTGTGGGGATTCAGATTTACGGGAACATTCCGGAGGCTATGGTGGATGCGGCGAGAATGGCGGACAGGGCTACGGAACTGGTTGAGACTCACGGTGCTGACCTGATTGACATCAATTTCGGCTGTCCGGTGAGCAAAATTGCGCGCCGGGGAGCAGGGAGCGGGATGATGAAGGAGCCGGACAAGATGGTGGAAATTACAAGGATGGTGGTGGAAGCTGTAGGAAAACCTGTGACGGTCAAGACGCGCCTGGGCTGGGACGAAGAATCGAAAATCATAGTGGAACTTGCTGAACGTCTGCAGGATACGGGGATTCAGGCCCTGACCATTCACGGACGCACCCGCTGCCAAATGTATAAGGGAGAGGCCGATTGGACGCTGATTGGCAAGGTGAAGGAGAACCCTCGTATGCATATACCCATAATAGGTAACGGGGACATCCGGACTCCAGAAGATGCAGCCAACGCTTTTGACCGCTATGGGGTGGACGGGATAATGATAGGCCGGGCAACTTTCGGGCATCCGTGGATTTTCAGGGAGATAAGGCATTATCTGGACACAGGGGAGAAACTTCCTCCGATGACCGTGAGAGAAAGAGTGGACCTGGCTCGCAGACATCTGGCCAAGTCTTTGGAGCTCAAGGGAGAACACATAGGCGTTATAGAGATGCGAAGGCATTTTTCCTGCTATTTCAAGGGACTGCCCAACTTCAAGGAAACAAGGCTCAAATTGGTGACATTATACGACATTCCGCAGATTTACAGCTTGTTGGATGAGATCGAAGAAAGGTGGGGCGACTATGCTCCGGAGGCTGTATCGATTTATCAACCAGAATAAGAAACACATTAGTTATTTTACCGCAAGAGACTATGATTGACAGGATTCTGCTGTTCCCATATTATCTGGTTCTGAAAACCAGGCATTTTCTTTTCGACCACGGATTCCGAAAGGTCAGCAAAGGGGCCATTCCGACCATCTGCATAGGAAATGTGACTGTGGGAGGAACTGGGAAAACTCCACATACAGAATTGATTGTCAAAGAGTTGATTGAAAATTGCGGAGTGGATGCGGGCAGTCTGGCAATATTGTCCAGGGGACATAAGAGGTCACTGAAAGGTTTCCAGGTGGTGGATGCGGAAGGGAAGGCCAGGGAATATGGGGACGAACCTCTGCAGATGAAGCGGAAATTTCCGGAAATAACAGTGGCAGTGGACAAAGACAGGCTTCACGGGCTCAAGGTTCTGGCTGACCCGCAGTCCTTTCTGTCCACGAAGAAAGCTAAAAAATGCAGGGCAAAGGCCATCCCGAGTGCATCAATTGCAGTTTTGGATGACGGTTTTCAATACAGGAACCTCAAGCCTGATCTGAGCATAGTGCTGGTGGACTACAACAGGCCTGTGACTGGGGATATGCTGCTGCCTTTGGGCAACCTGAGGGATTTGCCGGAGAGGATTGCGGATGCGGATGTGCTGATCGTCACAAAGTGTCCTTGGGAACTGACCCCCTGGGAAGAGGACAAGTGGGCGATTTCCATGGGCATAGAAAGATACAATCAGAAGGAAGCCTGCGGAATCAGGGGCGACAATGGCAGGAAACAGTATCTTTTCTTTACCCGTACCGGGTACGATACTGCGAAGGCGGTATTTCCGGAGGGGGACAGCCG
>JALFCH010000031.1 GCA_022771245.1 Rikenellaceae bacterium
GTGCGCAGCGTGGGAGTGATGGGTGACGAAAGGACTTATGAGAACTGCGTGGCCCTCAGGGCTGTCACCTCGGTGGACGGAATGACTGCAGATTGGGCGAGAATACCGCACGAAGCCCTCTCTGCCATATCATCCGAGATAATCAACAAGGTGAAGGGAGTGAACAGGGTGGTCTATGACATATCCTCAAAACCGCCTGCAACCATAGAGTGGGAATAGACGGCGTCAGTCCTTGGGAACGATTATTGCGGGGTTATTGCGCCGTTTTTTGGGAAACAGTCATCTGTTTCAGTTAAGTATGGCCTGATGCACACAGGCCTCACCTAAGAATATAAAAAAATGAAAGATCACTATTTGAGAAACGGCCTAGTCGCCGACTTCCTCCTGGGAATGGCGGGCGGCATCCAGTACAGAAAACTGGTGAAGGCATCCAAGAATCCGGCAAAATCTTCTTCAGAAACTTTAAGAAGCATCCTTGACTACGCCAAGGACACCGA
Source organism: Rikenellaceae bacterium (assembly GCA_022771245.1). GTDB lineage: Bacteria > Bacteroidota > Bacteroidia > Bacteroidales > UBA932 > Cryptobacteroides. The sequence continues at coordinate 498 of JALFCH010000031.1, forward strand.
GTACGGAAAAGCACACAATTTCGCACAGATTCTGCAGGCGAAAGATGACAAGGAACTCTACCGTTTGTGGCAGAAAAATGTAAAACTCAATGATTATGAGGACTTCCGTCCATTGGTCGAAAGACACAAACACGGCGAAAGCGACCTCCTCTTCCCGGGCAAACCGGTGATGTATGCCACCACTTCCGGCACCACCAGCGAGCCTAAATGGATTCCTATTACGGAGACCTACCTCAAAAACATCTACGGCAAGATGACCAAGGTATGGCTCTACAATTTCATCAAGAACAGGCCCAAGGTCTTCCACGGTTCCATAGTTTCCATAGTAGGCAAAAAGATTGAAGGCTATGCACCCGACGGGACGATGTTCGGCTCCGTATCGGGAGTGACCCAGTCCGACTGTCCGAAGTTCGTGAAGGCGCTCTATGCCTCCCCTGCCTGCGTGTACAGCATAGAAGACTACACAGCCCGTTACTACACGATTATGAGAATGGGCATAGAAAAGAATGTCCATCTGATAGTGACTGCCAACCCTTCCACAATCGTGGAGATGCAGAACAATGTGAACGAATGGTTCGACGAATATGTCAAGGACATCGAGAACGGTACCCTCACCGACAAAATAAAAGTGCCGGAGGACATCAGGAGGGAAATCCAAGCCTGCCTCAGCCCTAATCCGGAAAGAGCAGCTGAACTGAGGCAACTGAAGGCGAAATACGGCAAGGTGCTTCCGAAACACTATTGGCCTGAGCTCCAGATTCTCAACACCTGGAAATGCGGCAACACAAAAGTGTACCTGGACAAGTTCAAAGACTCATTCCCTGAAGGTATGCTCCATCAGGAATTCGGCTATTTTGCATCCGAGTGCCGCTTCGGGCTGGTGCTGGACGACACCAACTACACCGTGCTCTTCCCGCATTTCCACTACTATGAATTTGTTGCGGAAGAGGACATTGAGGCAGCGAATGAGGGCAAGGAGGTGAGGTTCTACCAGCTGCACGAACTCGTTTCAGGCAAGAGGTACTGCCCGTATGTGACCACCTTTGCGGGGCTCTACCGTTACAATATGAATGACCTCGTTGAAGTGGCTCCGACCGGATTCCATAACACTCCTCGCGTCTTTATGATCCAGAAAATCAACGGTATTGTGACTATGACCGGCGAAAAACTCCACGAGAGGCAGTTCATAGAGGCCGTTCAGGAAGCATCCGACAAGCTCGGAACTCCTTTGAAATTCTTTATCGGATTTGCGGAGCTGTCAGAGTCCAGATACCATTTCTACTACGAATTTGTGGACAGGCAGACCCCTCAGTCCAAAGCTGACGAACTCAACAAACTTGTGGACGACATTCTCCGCGAAAAGAACATTGAGTACGATGCCAAGCGCAAATCCTTCAGGGTGAAGGATCCGGTGGCACACAGGCTGATTCCGGAATCATTCGAAACATTTAAGGCTCAGTGCATTGCCGAAGGGGCAAGGGACGGACAGTTCAAACTCAATCTTCTGCTCCAGGACGAGAAGCGTCACTCCAAATTCCGCAAACTCACGATTGAAGAATGATGAATGTAAAGGCCATAGTTTTTGATTTGGACGGTACGCTCTACGATTCGGCCGGTCTCCCCTTTCACCTGATAGTCAAGGAATTATGTAGGGGCAGGTTGGGGCTGCTGTATTCGGAACGGTGCATCCGCAGGAAATTTGCCGGCAAGGATTTCGGGAGTTGTGAAAAACTCTATGAAGAGTTCTTCAAGGCTATGGGAAAAATGTGCGGATGTTCTGCCCGAAAAGCGAGGGAATGGTATTTCACTGTCTATATGAAAGATATGGTCAAGGCCTTGGAGCGTCATTTCTCGGCCAGAAACGGTCTGGAGAGTCTTTTGGACAGATTGGAAAAGAAAGGCATCAAGACAGCCGTGTTCTCCGACTATGGTTGCATGGAAAGGAAAATGATGGCGTTGGGCATAGACTGCAGCAGGTTTTCGCTCATTGCGGACAGTCCCTCTTTCGGGGGCTTCAAACCTTCTGCAACTTCGTTCCGCAAACTCGCATCCGCATTGGGGCTCGATCCTTCCGAGGTTCTTATGGTAGGAGACAGGACTGACACGGATGGGGATGGTGCCAAGGCCTGCGGGATGCAGTACATTCATCTGTTCAAGAATGACAAAGTGGCTGCCCGGTTCCGCAGACATCCGGTGGAAGATGGGGTGGAACACCTCAAATGGGAAGAATTCTGTGACAAATTCTGATGGGATACTGACATTTTGTGCATATTGCGGATTTCCATCCCTGATGGCATTTGTTTTGCAGTCGAAAACCTCTTGGATTTAAGCTATTTCTCCGATTTGGTTGAAAATACCAAAATAAGAATGGTTGAAACTAAAAAATATAAAGATTATGATTACAGAAAAACTTCAGCAGGTCATCAACGACCAGATTACTGCGGAGCTTTGGTCTTCACAGTTGTATCTCCAGATGTGTTTCCACCTCAAGAAAGAAGGTTGGGACGGATTTGCTCACTGGATGGCAAAGCAGTCAGAGGAAGAAAAAGAGCACGCTTGCGCAATGGCAGACTACCTCATCAAGAGAGGAGGCGAGGTGAAACTTGCAGCCATCGATGTTGTTCCTTGCGGTTGGGGCAGCGTTCTTGAGATTTTCGAGCACGTTTACAAGCACGAGTGCCACGTTTCTGAACTTATCAACGGTGTTGTAGCTGCGGCAAGTGCTGAAAAGGACAATGCAACTCAGGATTTCTTCTGGGGCTTTGTTCGCGAGCAGGTGGAGGAAGAGGCAACCGCTTCGTCCATAATTGACAAGATCAAGCACGCTGGTGAGGCAGGACTTTCCTTTGTTGACTCACAGATGGCTCAGAGATAAACTTTCCCTTCAGTAGAATGATAAAAATCCCCGAAGATTTCCGTCTTCGGGGATTTTTATATAGTCAAAACACTAATCGTCAATATAATCCGGCCAAGGATTGTGCTCAATGCCGGCAAGGCGCACCATAGCGGCGTGGGATTCCTTGAGCAGCCTCATAACCTCTTCCTTGCGCGGTTTAGTCTTGTCCGGATAAATCGGAGCCCCGATATTGAGTTGCATCAGAGGACGGGTCTGGTCGCCGAAAAGTTTCCAGAAACCGTGACGGGGGCGGTAAGATATGGCACAAGGAATGATTGGCTTGTCGTATTTGTATGCCCAGGTGAAAGCTCCTTTCTTGAATGGGCGTATAGGCTGATACATTTCCCAGCGGCAGGACTCAGGGAAAACGTGGAACCATTTCTTTTCAGCATTCAAGGTGTCGAAAGCATCTTCGAATTTTCTCATTCCACCGCGAGTCTGGGGTACGGGAATGGTGCAGAAATACTTTATGAACCAGTGGTCCTTTGTCATCAGCTGGTCTCCGAAAACCGGAATCCAGACCTCCCTCCAGCCAGCTGCAGTCACCACAGATATGGCATCCCAACGATAAACGTGGTTGCAGATTGTGATGGCCCCGTTCTTGAACTTGTTCTTGCGCATATTCTCCTTACCCTTCACCTTCATACCATTCTTGATATAGTTCACAAGCGGACAGAGAAGATGAGCAATTGCATAATTGATTCCGTGATTGAACCAATAGGAAAAGCCCTTGCGATTAAGATAAGGGTAGTTCTCATCAAACACCAGATTGCGCACCTTTTTGACCGGCACAAGTTTGAGGAAAGGATCATCCTCAGGATATTCACGGTGATTTTCAGCCAGATAGGTTCCCTCTTTGAGCTTCATTTCCCTGTATCTGACATTGTCCAGCACTGAAACTCCTTCCTGAGCTTCAATTGAGTATTTTTTCTGTTCTGCCATATTTCAGATATGAATAATGATTGTACACTTCAAATAGATTTCCGAAGCGCTGCAAAATTAGTAAATTTGCGTGAATAGATGGTTTATGGTTAAGACAAGTTCGAAAATAGAGCGCCAAAAAAACAAAAATGTGGCGAAATCTGCCCGTCAGGCTATAAAGCGAGGGAAAAAATCCAGCAAAAAGCATAAAAAGAATAGGACAATCTCGTTCTGGTGGATACTATCCCCTGTTCTGGTCTGCATCTGCATAAGCCTGGGCATTGCAGTTGTTATGATGTGCAGAGATACGGAAAGAGGCGCAGCTGTGCCCAAAGGCAGCTATGACTATGCAGTGGACATATCCAAATACCAGAAAGACGTGAATTGGGACTCTTTGATGGTGGTCACAGATGCTGCAGGCAGAACAGTGAGAAGCATAGAAAAGGCCGCTTCAATCCATAGGGTCAGGTATGTTATGATTAAGGCCACTGAAGGAGAACGGCACGTGGACAGACTCTTTGGAGAACATTGGGAAAAGTCTGCGGCAGCGGGTTACGGAAGAGGTGCATATCATTTCTTCCGGAGTTCAAAACCGGCTGAAAGCCAGGCTCTTAATTTCATCCGTACCGTAGGGCCTCTAAGGCACTCAGACCTTGCTCCCATTTTGGATGTGGAAACCGTGCACAGAGGATGCAGTCGGGTTCAACTCAATGCAGGGGTGAGGATGTGGCTTGAAACAGTTGAGAAGCACTATAAACGCAGGCCCATTGTCTATACTTCGGATTCCTTTCTCAAAGACTGGCTGGATGAGGAAATTTCTGAGAACTATCCCATCTGGATAGCAAGATACAGCGACCGGGAGCCGCAGTTCAACGACTGGGTGTTCTGGCAGTTCACTGACAAAGCGGCAGTCTTTGGTATTCCTTCTCCTTGCGATTTGTCCGTAGTAAGGCATTAGACATCTTGGAGCCAAAGATGAGGTCAAAGGTGTGAGATGTCCCTTACAGGGGTCGCAGACGCTAAGTAATATGAAAATAATAAGTTGCGTCAGATTTGAATTAGATTTTCGAGGTCAGATTTTCACCAGAAGAAGGAGCATAGCCGTAGCTATGTGACTGATGAGGGAGGAAATATGGACCGAAAAGTTTTTCAAAGATGATGCAGGTTATTTTTTGAGGATTACGAAAAAAGGGGATGAACAAAAGACTATGTTCATCCCCTTGATTTCGAGAAACTCCGATTCGGAAATTACTTCGCAATCACGCGAGCCATTTCGCAAACCTTGTTTGAGTAACCCCACTCGTTGTCGTACCAGGAAACAACCTTCACGAAAGTAGGATCGAGCTGGATACCAGCCTTAACGTCGAAGATTGAAGTACGTGCATCGTTGCGGAAGTCGGTAGAAACAACTGCATCCTCAGTGTAACCGAGAACTCCTTTGAGTTCGCCCTCTGAAGCCTTCTTCATTGCAGCGCAAATCTCCTCGTAAGTAGCTGGTTTCTCGAGCTCTACAGTCAGGTCAACTACTGATACATCAGAGGTAGGGACACGCATTGACATACCGGTGAGTTTGCCGTTGAGTTCAGGAAGAACCTTACCTACAGCCTTTGCAGCACCTGTTGATGAAGGAATGATGTTCTCGAGGATACCACGTCCACCTCTCCAGTCTTTCTTGGAAGGACCGTCAACAGTCTTCTGAGTTGCTGTTGCAGCGTGAACTGTAGTCATAAGACCTCTCTTGATACCGAAGGTCTCGTGGAGAACTTTGGAAATAGGAGCAAGGCAGTTGGTTGTGCAGGATGCGTTGGAGATAATCTGCTGGCCAGCGTAAGTCTTGTCGTTGACTCCGTAAACGAACATAGGAGTAGCGTCCTTTGAAGGGGCAGACATGATGACTTTCTTTGCACCTGCTTTGATGTGTGCTGAAGCGAGCTCTTCAGTGAGGAAGAAACCGGTTGACTCAACAACCACGTCAACTCCAAGAGCGCCCCAAGTGATCTGAGAAGGATCTTTCTCAGCGAAAATCTGAATCTTGTTGCCGTCAACGATCATATAGTTGCCTTCAACTTTGATGTCGTGGTTGAAGTGACCGTGAACAGAGTCATACCTGAGCATATATGCGAGGTAATCTGCATCAAGAAGGTCGTTGATACCTACGACCTGAATGTCGTCAGAGAAATTCTCTACGGCTGCACGGAAAACCATACGACCGATACGGCCGAATCCGTTGATTCCAAGTTTAATCATCTTAAATAAATTTTTATAAAAAGTTACTGAATTTCATCTCTTTGCAATCTTTCCTAAAATTGCGCCGCAAATTTAGCAATTTTTATGAAATAATAAAACTATCTTTGCACAAATTTTCAGGTCGATATCAAGAATATGAACATCCTCATAACCAACGACGACAGCTTCAACGCCAAAGGCATACGTGCTTTGGCAGATATTATGAAACAATACGGCAACATAGCTGTAATTGCTCCGTCTCAGGTGCAATCAGGTATGTCTATGGCCGTTTCTCTCAACGCGGAAAAGATAAAATTCACGGAGTTGTCTTCCACAACCCATCTGGACAGGAACGGAAAAGAATGCACACAGCATTGGGGAGCCCTGGATGCCACCCCTGCAAGCTGCGTCAAATTCGGGCTCAGTTCCGAATGGTTGGGATGGATTCCGGACGTGGTGGTCTCAGGCATAAACCACGGAGCCAACACTGCCACTGCATCCTGTTATTCAGGAACACTTGGAGCTGCGGCGGAGGCTGCAATCAACCATATACTCGGGATTGGAGTTTCTCTCTGCTCCCACGATGCCGATTCGGATTTTTCGGCAGTGGAAAAATTCTTCCCTTCCATTTTCGAAAAGCTGCTCGAAGCCCCGAGGCCTAATTTTATGACCTATTACAATGTGAATTTTCCGGACACCAAAGCAGAGGAAATCAAGGGTGCCAGGACCGGATATATGGGCAGGGGGCGCTGGGTCAAGGAGTTCAAGCTCATTGAACCGGATAACGGCAGCGGGGAATCCACCTACAGAATGACAGGAGATTTCGTAAGCGAAAGTTGCAACACAGGCGAAGCTGACCACATTCTCACTGACAACAACTACATTTCCATAGTCCCCCACACCCTGGACAGCACTGACTATGCTCAATTGAAAATCCTGGACGGCATAGATTTCTGAAGACAATGAAATATTACATCATAGCAGGAGAAGCATCGGGAGACCTTCACGGAGGAAACCTGATGGAAGGCATCTACGACAGGGACCCCGAAGCCAGGATACGCTTTTGGGGAGGAGACTGTATGAATGAGGTTTTCCTGCACAGACACAGCTCGGGGCAGAATTGCGGTCTGGTGAAACATTATAGGGAAGGTGCTGTTATGGGCATTGCAGACGTGTTCGCCAAAGCCCGAAAACTGCTGACCAACTTGCGAAATTGCAAGAAAGACATACTTGACTTCGCCCCGGACTGCGTAATTCTCATAGATTATCCGGGATTCAATTTCAGGATTGCAGAATTCGCCCACAAAAAGGGACTCAAAGTCATTTATTACATAGCCCCGAAAGTATGGGCCTCCAGGGAGGGACGTATCCGCAAACTGAAAAAATATGTGGACCGACTCTATATCATCTTCCCTTTCGAGATACCGTATTTCGAGTCCAAAGGAGTGAAATTCGTCTATAAAGGCAATCCACTGTTGGATGCAGTGGACAAATCAGTTGCCGCGACAGAATGCCGCAGGGATTTCTTCAAGCGTTGCGGTTTGGACGACAAACCTGTGATTGCGCTTCTGGCAGGCTCCCGCAAGGGTGAAATCAGCACTATGATGCCTGTGCTTATGGAACTGGCTGACAGGTTGCACGCCATTGCTGAATATTCGGATTGGCAATTCCTAGTGGCAGGTGCCCCAGGCAGGGATGTGGACGACTACAGCCCCTATCTTGGAGGAAGGAAATACGTGAAGCTGCTGTTCGGAGAAACACAGAGCATAATCAAGAATGCAGAGGCGGCAGTGGTAAACTCCGGCACGGCCTCTCTGGAAACCGCACTCTTGGGCACCCCGCAGGTGGTCGGGTTCATCTTCGGCAGCTCGCTGACCTTCGCCATTGCAAAGAAAATAGTCAAAGTCAAATACATAAGCCTGGGCAACCTCATTCTCAACAAGTTGGCTTTCCGGGAATTGCTTCAGAAGGAATGCAATGCAGAGGAGTTGTGTCTTGAAGTCCGCCGCCTGATAGAAGACAGCAGGTACCGGCAGGCAATGATTGAAGACTACTCCCGCATACGTGAGAAATTGGGAAGTAGCGGCACCTCAGCTGCGGTTGCAACCGACTTGATAAATTATATTTCCGGACAGGCTGACTAATCAATATTCCCTTTCCCCAAATATCGCTGTGCCAATTCGCACTATGTTGGAACCCATTTCCACTGCAATGCGATAGTCACCCGACATCCCGAAAGACAGAAGATTGAAATCGGAAGGAATGTTGGGGCAAAGTCCGCGCAAAGGCTGTAGAGCAGCATTCAAGGTCGTCAGTTTGGTAAAATCCTCCCGGATTATGTTTTCGTCTTCTGTATTGGTTGCCATTCCCATCAGACCTCGGATATGGATATGTGGCCAGGAGAGCTGTCCGGTAAGCAGTTTCAAGGCTTCATCCAGGCTGAAACCGGTCTTTTCAGGTTCTCTCGCGATGTGACATTCTATGAGCACTTCCACAGTCCTCCCCTCCCCGGCACACCACTTCTCAATGGCTTCCAGAAGTTCCACTGAATCAACGGATTCCACCAGACTGGCATAGGGCAGTACCAGCTTCACTTTATTGCGCTGGAGATGGCCTATGAAATGCCATTCAATATCCCCAGGCAGGGATTTGGCCTTTTCTGCCAACTCCTGGGGACGACTTTCCCCAAATACTCTTTGCCCTGCATCATAGGCCTCCTGAATGGCAACGGCAGGATGGAATTTGGAAACTGCCACCAGCTTGACTTGCGGTGGCAGTTGACTTTTTATCTTCTTGAGATTTTCGGAAATCATATTACCTTTTGCTGCGACGCTGGCGCTTGGCCTGTTCTTCCCTCTGCGCCCTGAGCTGAGCCTCCTGCATCTTCTGAGCCTGCTCAAGTTTGAGCTGCCACTTGGACTTCTGGATTGGCTTGCCCTTGGACTCCTCGATTTTGGCCAGTATCTTTTCCGGTTTCACAACCCACTTCTTGATGACAAAGGTCTGGACCATTGTCAGGAGGTTTGAAAGCAGATAGTAGTAGGACAGACCTGAAGAGAGGTTATTGCAGATGAAGAGCATCATAATAGGCATAAGCCAGACGCTCATAAACTTCATAGGAGCCATCTGAGGATCATTCGACATCTGGGACGAAGTCATCTTCGAGTACAGGAACATCGAAACCGCCATCAGAAGTGCAAACAGAGAAAGATGGTCACCGAACAGAGGGATGTTGAATCCAAAATCCAGAACGGAATCATAGGCACTGAGGTCATCTGCCCAGAGGAAGGATTTCTGCCTCAACTCTATGGATGCCGGGAAGAAGCGGAACATTGCCCAAAGTATAGGGAACTGGAGCAACATAGGCAGACACCCGCCCATAGGACTCACCCCTGCCCTCTTGTAGAGTTCCATAGTGGCCTGCTGCTTCTTCATCATATCCTCTTCCTTAGGATATTTCTCGTTAATCTTGTCGATTTCCGGCTTGAGCGCAGACATCTTTGCGGATGACATATAGGACTTGATGGTCAGCGGAGACACCACAATCTTGAGGAGTAGGGTCATCAGCAGGATCACAATTCCATAGTTGCTTATGAAGCGGCCGAGGAAATCGAAACAAGGTATGATGAAGAAACGGGAAATCCATCCCACAAGCCAGCCTCCGAGCGGAATTATCTTTTCATACTTGCGGTCATAGGCTTTGAGCGTTTTGAAGTGGTTCGGACCGAAATAGAAATCGAAAGGAATGGTGGTGTTTCCATTGATATTCAGAGGGGTACGCATCTTGGCGCTGCAGGCCATAAGGTTGTGGGATGCATCATCCTCTTCATAGTAGTCAAGTGCAAGGTCTCCCGACTCAAAGCCCTGAGGTGCAGTGAGAATTGCGGAGAAGAACTGCTGCTGGAAAGCCACCCACTGGAAACCGGCCTCAAGACTTTTTGTGGCGTTCTTGCCGTTGCCGATATCCTCCGGAGACTTGTCTCCATCTATGTAATAGTCAATTCTGGAATACTGCTTTTCATTCTTGTAGCCCTTCTCGAGTCTCGGGATGTCGGCCTTCCAGCTCAGGTCCATAGAAGAGACCTTCCTCGGAATAATCTCATCCAGCCCCACGAAAGAGAGTTCGTTGCGGAGCATATAGCTGTCCTGCCCGAGCGTGTATTTCTGCTGGATATAGCCACCATTCGCGAATGGCAGCCTCATAACCACGGAAGTGTCGTTGAGTTCGGCAACATCGAATACGAAATCCTTGGTGTCCAGGGATTCTCCGGCGTAGATATTGAAATTCAATTCACTCGCCCCTGCAGGAATGAGCATAAGGGCCGTACTGTCATAACGCCGGTAGTCGCATACATCCACTGAATACGGTTGTGCTCCCTTGGTGGAAAATTCAATTCTGAGTTTGTTGTTTGCAATCGCAACTATGCTTGGCTCTGCGGATGCGGCCACATTCAGGCAGGAATCTTTGTAGGGCCTGAAAGCTGGTGATGGGGTCTGTGCGGTCTGTGAAGCGACACTGCCCGGTACGGCAGCCGCTGCCGAGTCAAGTACCATCTGCTCCAAAGCCTCAACCCTCGCAATGGAATCGAGCTGGGCCTGATATTCCATCTGCTTTTTGTACTGCCTGGACTGGTACCAGGTGAAAGCGAACATCACTGCTCCAATCAGCACAAAGCCAATAATGTTGTACTTGGATTCTTTCGTCATTATTCTTCAATTTTTCTTATTCTCTCAGCAAGGGCTGCAAGTTCATCCTTTGCCGTTTCAATCTTCTTCCTCATTGCGGAAATCATACTTTCCGCGCCCTTGCCTGCGGCAAAGAAACCTATATTGTTCTCGTAGGTCGCTATATCCTGCTGGAGTCTGTTGAATTTGTCTATCAGGAGTTCCTTTTCAGAGCGCGCCGGCTTGCGGTTCTGACGGCCTTCAGACAGTGCCGACACACCGAATTTTGCCTTTATGGCTTCCTTATACTCGGCATTCACCTTGTCCTTCTCCTTGAATGGCACGAAACCTGTCTCGTTCCACCTTGTCTGGAAATCCTTGAGGGCTTCGGAGTCCTTTTGAGCGCCCTGGCTACTGTATTCGCTGATTTCCTTGATTATGGCACGCTTGGTCTTGAGATTCCTGTAAAAATCGTTCTCCGGCTTGGCATTTTTGTCTCTCTCGGCAAAGAATTCGTCGCAGGCTGCACGGAAACGCTTCCAAACTTCATCGGAATTCCTGTATGGCACGGCACCGATTTCTTTCCATTGTCTCTGGAGTTCCTGAAGCTGCTGTGCGGTCTTCTTCCATTCAGTGCTGGTCTTGAGGGCCTCTGCAGCCTCACAAAGGGCTATCTTCTTCTGCAGATTGGCCTTGAGATTGTCTTTATATTCCGTATAGAATGCCCGTTTCTTCACAAAGAAGGCATCGCAGGCAGCCTTGAAACGGTCATAAATCTTCTGATTCTCCTTACGGCTTGCGAATCCTATCTTCCTCCACTCCTGCTGCAGAAGTTCAATTTCGTGGGAGAGTTTGTTCCAATCATTGGAACCGGATGCTTCCGTAGCCGCTATCGCCTCGGCCTTTTCGCACAGAACAGTCTTGGCTGCCAGATTCTCCTCCTGCTTCGCCTTGAGCTCCACATAATACGCCTGATAGCTGCGGTTCACCACTGCGGTGGCTGCCTTGAACCTGTTCCATATTTCCTCCCTGTATTCCTTGGCCACAGGACCATACTCTTTCCACTGTTCGTGGAGTTTCTGGAGTTCTCTGAAGGCATTGACAACATCCTTCTCCTGAGCGAGAGCCTCCGCCTTTTCACAGAACTGCTGCTTAACTTCCAGATTTCTGCGGAAATCCTCGTCGCGCAGTTCCCTGTTGATTTTCACGAGATCGTAAAACTGCTCCACATAGAGGAAATAGGTCTTGTTGATGTCCGCAACGTCTCCCGCAGGCACCGGACCTATTGCACGCCAGCGGTCCTGAATCTCCCTGAACATAGGGAAGGTTGCATTGACGTCTTCCTGCTTTTCTATCAGCGCCTTGAGATCTTCAATTACCTGTTTCTTGAGTTCGAGATTGTGCTTGCGCTCCTGCTCCATTTTCTCATTGTATTGAGCACGTTCCTTTTTGTATTGCGCATACACCTCTTTGAATCCTTCCTCTATTGCAAGGAACGGATTTGCTGCATCTTCAAGCACTTCCTCCGCCTTGAGCAGCGCATTTTCCTTTTCTTTCTGCAATTTCTTGTAAAACGCCGCTTTGATGGCCTCAACCTTCTTGTATAGGTTCATTCTGTCATCGGAGGCAGCGACTTCCTGCAGGGATGCCACCAGTTCTGACAGGGATTTGCCCTGATAATCAGGAGTCTCCTCTTCCTGTGCAGGTTCAATTACGGCTTCGTCCAAAACAGTCTCTTCAAGTTCCGGTTTTTGCAATTCTACATCTGAAGCATTTGCTTCAGGAATGATCTCTTCACTCATAACTCAAGTTTGTCAAGTAAATAAATATAAACTGCATGGCTTGTGGCGCAACTGACAGCCGGAGCTGATCCATACGCTCCACGCATCGCCAAACAAACTGCAAATATATGAATTATTTGCATAAAAACACTATTTTTGCAAAGCATTAAATTACCAAACCTAACAATTATGAGAATTGATATAATCAGTGTCGTTCCGGAGCTGCTGGACAGTCCACTCAGCCATTCTATCGTGGGCCGGGCACGCAAGAAGGGATTGGTGGACATACATATACACAATCCGAGAAAATACGGCAAAGGTCCCCACCTCCAGGTGGACGATTACAACTACGGTCCTGATGCCGGAATGGTGATGATGGTGGAACCTCTTTACCGGATGATAGAGGAACTCAAATCTGAAAGGGAGTATGACGAAATCATATATATGTCCCCCGATGGCGAGATTCTGAATCAAGGCATTGCCAATGAGCTTTCTCTGAAAGGCAATATCATCCTGCTTTGCGGACATTATAAAGGTATTGACCAGAGGGTAAGGGACCACCTCATCACCAGGGAGATTTCAGTGGGAGACTATGTCCTCAGCGGCGGGGAGATTCCGGCTGCCATATTGGCCGATGCCATTGTGAGACTGATCCCGGGAGCAATAAGCGACGGAACTTCAGCTTTGAGCGACTGTTTTCAGGATGGGATGCTCTCAGCCCCAATCTACACCCGTCCGGCAGAATTCAACGGCTGGAAAGTGCCGGAAATCCTCCTTTCCGGCGACCCGGTGAAAATCCGCCAATGGCAGGACGAGCAGGCCTTGGAACGCACAAAGAAACTCCGTCCGGGACTTCTGAACCTCTGACGATTTTTCGTTTTAAAATTCCAAGGCCCGAAATCGGTTGAAAAATTATATTTCCTCAGGGCAAAACACGAAAATTTTTAAGAAAGCCATATTTTCCCCGGAAAAATGTGAAGAAAATTTTGTTATTAAAAAATAATGTATAAATTTGCATTGTCTTAATCGGAATTCACCGGTTTTGACAAACACCATCTTCACTTTCTTTGTGAAGACAATGCTGACCACTAATAATTAAAACACTACACTACTAACCGAAACTGCCCGCAGGGATGCGGGCAGTTTTTTCGTTTTGTTCTTGGTGGAATTTTGGCATCGTCAAAAAGAAATTGCCAAAAGGGTTGCATATATTTAAAATGTTGCATATATTCGCAACAAATAGATGTGTTTATGAATACGGTTAGTATCACCTTAGGCTCAGCAATCAGACAGGCGAGGAAGGCAAGAAATATGTCTCAAGACGAGCTTGCTTCTTTGGTCGGATTGAGCAAGTGCCAGATTTCCAGGGTTGAAAATGGATTGGCTAAATCACTGTCAACCATGGATGCTGTTCTTAAAGCATTGTCTCTTTCGCCCGTCATTGAACTAAAGCCGGTAAAGACAGAGTTAACGTCTTTGTCTATTGTCAGGATTCTCAAGGAATTCAAAGAAGAGAATGCTGAGAAGTACGGTATTCAAAAGATTGGTTTTTTCGGCAGTTATGCCCGAGAGGAGCAGACAATTGACAGTGATGTGGATGTTTGCGTGCTTCTGGAAACACCAAACTATATGACAAGAGCCGCTATCAAGGAGGATCTGGAGATATTGTTTGATAGGGAAGTTGATGTCGTTTCTCTCTCGGCCAAGATGTCGCCAGCATTTAAGGAAAGCATAGAAAACGAGGCAATTTATGTATAAGAAGACCACAAATAAGGACAGAGTTCTGTCTCAGATAGATTTCGTCATAGCCGAAATGAAGTTTGCTATAGAGACAACAAAAGATGTCCCAGATGAGAGCTATTTTGGGACAACGTCAGCAGGAATGATATTATTCAGGTCTTCTTGCATGTGTATTCAAAACATTTCTGAAGGCTTTCGCCAGATTGACTCGCATACAGGTGGCGAACTGTTGCCACAATACAAAGATGTTCCATGGAAGGCAATCAAGGGAATTAGAAACTTATTGGCTCACGAGTATCTTTCGGTGGAAGAACCGGAGATTTTAAGTATCCTCCATCAAGATTTACCTAAACTCATGCCAGTGGCAGAAACAATCAAGCGGGATATTGAATCAGGTAAACACGATGATTTGCTTGCAAAGAATTTTTGATATGGCTTGCCATCCTGACTGTACTCACTAAAAGAATTCTATATGGCAGTCAATGCCTTTCTTTGGCTTTGAAATATGCTTGCCGTGATATTTCTTCTTCAGGTTGACATAGTCAGTCTTTTTCTTGCCTTCCTTTTTGTTGTCCAAATCAATCATACAATAAACATGATTGTATCCCTGTTCGATGGCCTTCTTGATTTTCAGCTCAAGTTCTACCATGCTTGTATGCTTCGGATATTGAGGAGCACTGTTCTGAAGCGTCCTGAATTCATCTTTCAGTGACGTCAGAAAGAAGTATTCAGTAGGGCCTTCGCCAATGATTTACCTTGGCACAACTAAACCTTACTTTTGCCACATAACCATTAGCACATCATAATTATGTTCGGAATAATCGTCTTTCTTGTTCTATGTCTCAATGTAATCGGCACAATGACGGGAGGCAACGATCGTTGGTAGAATTTAATCATTAAATTGATTCATTTTTATAACTTTGTAAAACGCTAAAATTTAGGAGATTTTTATCATGAGAGATTTAACAGACAAAGCTTGGGAATCACTCCAGACAGGCGAAACAGTTTTCACTGAAGGAGTCCATACATTCAATGGTTGCGTCGTGACAATCACTGAGCGTAACGATCCTTACGGATATACAACTACAACTGGTACTCACGCAACCAAAAGTGCAAGATATTCAGGCACGATCAAATTCCCTTCTGGCAAAGTAAAAACATTCACTAATAAAAGAGGTGGCGCCATAGCGAGAGATACTGGATTTAAGGTAACCGATGAACAAGGCTATTTTTGTGAGCAAGGAGACAACTATGTTCTACCATATCTCAGATAATCCATGGTCGGCAAATACAAAGTAATAACCCTCTGCGGCAGCACAAAGTTCAAGGAGCAGTATCTGGAAGCGCAGAAACGATTGACCCTTGAAGGCAACATCGTCATCTCAGTCGGCCTATTCGGTCACAGTGGAGACGACAAAGTCTGGACAGAAGTCACCAAAGCCATGCTCGACGACATGCACAAACGCAAAATAGACATGGCCGACGAAATCTTTGTCATCAACGTCGGCGGCTACATCGGCGAAAGCACACGGGGCGAAATCGCCTACGCCAAGTCTCAGGGAATTGCAACTCGATATCTTGAATAAAAAGAGTTGGTTAGTTTTTACTAGCCAACTCTGATTAAAAAACATGATTATATTTATAAGTAGAAAAGAGCATTTAATTATTTCATCTTCTCAGCATATTCAGCCTTAACAACGGCATAGATACCCTCGTTATCACGTAAATTATAGCGACCTTGTGAACATCCTTGAATATAAAATTCAAACTCTTCCTTAGTAAAATAGCTATGCCTATTGTGAGTGGAGGATTCTAAATTGTACGATGAGCGTGTATTAAATAACATAAAAGAACCACGATAGTAGCGAGCAATTCTTCTCATATTCTCAGTTGGACAATAACCATGATACTCTTCATCATACTCCCAAACTTCAAGTGGAGCATATTCTCCGGGGAATAGTTCTGTCAATTCCTCATCGGCTTCTGTTATTTCTTCCGGTAGTTCTTTTAAGAAAACCGGTTCAACATCATCATAAGCGTCTAATCGGAAATAATTCCATTCAGGTTCTTTTCCAAAGGAATAAAACGTCAAAGATTTTGCAGGAAACAAATACGCCATTCCCATATCAAATTCAAGAAAACGTTCTTCCTCCGCTTTCCTAACACCTTTATAATGTGCTCCTCCTCTAGGCAAGAAAACATAAGCCAGACTTTTATATTTACATAAGAAATTCAGTACAGAGATAATATCATTGAGGTCAGTCCAAACAACTGTATTAGGTGTCTTTACTGGAAATAACTTATCGGTAATTTCGTACCATTCAGAATTATTTCTAAGATGATAATCATGGTTTACATCTATCCAAAAGTTAAATCTCTTTATAACAACATCTATAGAAGGCCTTATATTAGGAGCATGGTCTGTACATTGCGTTAATAATAAATCTAAAGGCGTAAAATATGGGGCAGATGGAATTAATCCATCGTCAAAACTACCGATTTTATCATATCTATCTAATGAGATGGCACTATTAGAATCATATTGTCCTTCAAAACAATCATAATCTTCTGTTAGAATCATCCAAATAGTTTTTGCCATAGAATAGATATCCGCTTTGTATGGATCAGCATCATATCCTGCCTTTCTTTCCATTTCTGGAGCAATTGTTCTCTTCGCTCCTATCCTCTCCCTATCAGCCTCTTTTGTGATTCTCTTCGCATCTCTGATAAACATCAAACCGAAATCCGACAAATAAAAACTATTATTATATGCTAATATATTCTCTGGTTTAATATCCCTATGAGCAATACCTAGTTTGTGCAATTGAGACAGCATTTCCAACACATCAATTATAGCATTACATTTACTCTGCAGTGAGTCAAATGTGATTTTCTTCAATGGTATAGCAAGTGGCATCACATAATACGGATGCTTACAGGTAAGGTCTTTATCAATTATAGGGAGAAGTAATTGTTTTTGAGATAATATAGGATAATCACCAATAAATGATGATTCTCTATTGAATCTTGCACGCTTTTCCTCATCTACGGTGTTAAGTCTTTTGAGAGCGAAGTAATTACCATCATTATCAGTCACCTTAAAGACAGTAGCATTTCCGCCATTGCCAATACTTTCAAGTACTCGCCAATTTCCAATCATTGTCATGATGAATTATATTAAGAATACAATACTACAAAAATAATAGAATAAGATTGATATTCACATAGAAATAACAGAATACAAGTCATTAAGGCTAGGCGACACTTGCCCACTTCCCTCCGGTCAGTCGGCAACCTTCTATCCCCACCGCAAAGGCGAGAATATGAGGACTGCAAGCAGATCCTCATATTCTCGCTGAACCCAACGCACAAATAAAACGCCCGTGCAAGACTTCAGCTAGCACAGCTGTAGAAGATGGCAAGTTCATCCTTGATACTATGGTCACCAGCATGGCTGGAGTCGGTAGATTCGTAATCGGTCTTGCAGGTGACGTGAAGATCATCAACACTCCCCTGCTGATTAAATACATTAAGGAATACTCAAAGAATATTGATAATCTATTGGCGTAATTAACATAATAATGAATCATTTTTATCCATGGACAACATACATATTCTTTGTATATCAGACATACATTTTAATCGTTCTGAGCCAGAAAACCAAGGTCTCCCCCTTTCTAACTTCTTCCAGTATTATCTTCTTTACCTACTTAAATGAAACAGGCGTGAAATCATTGTTCCATAGACCTCGAATCACTTCATTGGATTCTTCTTCAACTTTGGCGTAGGCAGCGCCGGAATCGTTGCCTTGATAAGACTGGCCAGATATTCCCGGTCATCCACATCGCTGATGTAGAAATAGTCCTTCGCACCGTCGTAG
>JALFCH010000088.1 GCA_022771245.1 Rikenellaceae bacterium
TTGAACTGTGCCTGATTTCGCGGACTCTATCTAGACTCAGGATGAGCCGGTGCTGACATATATTGATTTTGATATGACAAAAATACAAACGACAATTCTGGGGCTGACGCTTTTCATGCTCTGCTCCTGTGGTGGCAAAAACACGAATCCCGCAATTCCGTACGACAATGAAATAGAGTCGCAGGTGGAAGGAGTCCTTTCTGCAATGACTCTTGAGGAGAAGGTCGGGCAGATGACCCAGCTGACCTCAGAGCTTATAATTGAGAAAGGTACTCACAAAGTTTCGGCCGATGGCGAGGCTCTTCTTCGTAAGTACAAGATAGGCTCGATTCTCAACACTATGGGAAACTCTGCAGACTCTGCTGCTGCCTATAGGGAGTTCATCGGGCAGATTCAGAAGATTTCCATGGATGAGACCGGCATCCCGTGCCTCTATGGCCTGGATCAGATTCATGGCGCATCCTATACCGTGGGTTCAGTTCTCTTTCCTCATGAAATAGGCCTTGCAGCATCTTTCAACGATTCTCTCGCCTTCAATGTGGGAGAGGTTTGCGCCTATGAAACTCGCGCCTGCAATGTCCCTTGGGTGTTTACTCCGACCCTTGATCTCAGCAGAAACCAATGCTGGCCAAGGATGTGGGAAAGTTTCGGGGAAGACCCGCTTGTACAGAGCCGGATGGGCGCTGCAATGACTAGGGGATTTCAGGGTAATGAGCCTAATCATATTGACGGTGAACATGTTGCAGTGAGCGTGAAGCACTACATGGCTTACGGAGCCTCAGTTTCAGGCCAGGACCGCACGCCCTCGATGGTAAGCCTTCGTGAAATGAAGGAAAAGTTCTTTCCTCCGTTCAAGGCTGCCATTGAGGCCGGAGCGCTCACTGTTATGGTGAGTTCCACCAGTAACGACGGCATTCCTTTCCATTCAAACCGCGAATTGCTCACCGGTTGGCTAAAGGAAGGGTTGAACTGGGACGGGATGATTGTGACTGACTGGGCAGATGTCAAAAACTTATATGATCGTGACCATACTGCCGCGACCTACAAAGATGCCATTGCCCAGTCGGTTAATGCCGGGGTGGACATGATTATGGAACCGTACAGCGTGGAGGTTTGCGATATTCTTGCGGAACTTGCGGAGGAGGGAATTGTCCCAATGGCCCGCATTGACGATGCGGTGCGACGCATTTTGAGGGTAAAATTTCGTCTTGGACTATTCGACGACCCATATTCATCCGGCTCGGACTATGCAAAACTCGGCTGCGATGAATTTGTGTCTAAGGCTCGCTGTGCTGCGCTTGAGAGTGAAGTTCTTCTCAAAAACGAAAATTCCATTCTTCCGCTTCCGAAGGAAAGCCGGATACTCCTTGTCGGCCCCAATGCTGATTCTATGCGCCCTCTCGGAGGCGGGTGGAACTATTCATGGCAGGGCGATTGCTCCGAAAGACAGGATTTTACCGGAAAATACAACACGATTCGGGAGGCGCTTTCAGCAAAATTCAGAAAAGTGGAGTATGTTCCTGTTCTTGAATATCCGGAATACGGAGATTTCCGTCAGGAGACGAGGGGTGATTTTGCAAAGGCTGTCCGTGCGGCTGCAGATGCTGATGTGATTGTCGCTGCAATAGGAGAAAACTCCTATTGCGAGACCAAAGGCAACATCAATGACCTTACGATTTCTCCGAACCAGAGTGAACTTGTCAAGGCTCTTGCGACAACAGGAAAGCCTCTTGTCCTGATTCTTAATGAAGGACGTCCGAGAATAATAAACGACATTGAACCGATGGCAGATGCCGTTGTGTCAGTTCTTCTTCCAGGCAATTATGGAGGAGACGCGCTTGCGTCCCTTCTCTGCGGTGAGGAGAACTTCAGCGCGAAGCTGCCTTACACATATCCGAAATATGTGAACCGCCTCAATACCTACGACTACAAGCTCTGTGAAAACCGTGCGACGATGGATGGTCTTTATGACTACAATGCTAATATCGAGAGCCAGTGGCCTTTCGGATTTGGTTTGAGTTACACGACTTTTGAATATTCCAACCTCACGGCAGACAAACAGAAATTTCATGCGGGCGACGTACTGAAGGTCAGCGTGGATGTCAGGAACACCGGGAAAGTAGCCGGCAAAGAGGCAGTGTTGCTGTTCTGCTCGGATTTGTGCGCCTCATTGACACCGGATGTGAGGCGGCTCCGTGACTATGCGAAAGTTTCTCTCGAACCGGGTCAGAGCACGACCGTCACATTTGAACTCAAGGCTTCCGACCTTGCATTTGTGGACAATGGTCTGAACTGGGTTCTTGAACCAGGGGAGTTCCGTCTTGCTTGTGGAGATCAGTCCCTTTTGATAGAATGTGTTGGGAATACAAGAGAAGAACTTGCCCGTTGAATTATGAAGAACATTTTTAAACACATTGACTTGTTGGTCTGCGGATGCTTCTCGATAATTGGAACATTCGTTCTGACGATCTCCTGCTCGTGGAACGATCCTGAAATCCGTTGGATTGAAGGCGAGGAGAATGACGGTAAGTGTATCCACAGAATAGTAATCGATAATGCCGCATCGTTGCCGGAAAAATGGACAATCTGGTTCTCTCAGATGCCTGCGGGCCTCGATGTTCTTGAAGGTTCGGATGCCGATATAAGGCAGGTGCAGGGGAACCTTTATAAAATAACTCCTCGGGATGGTCTCGGCTTCGGAGATTCGTTGGTCATATCCTACCGCTCTGCTCCGCTTCCCCGGCGAAGTTGGGCTCCCGAAGGATTTGTACTTCAGGATATGAATTCCGAATCATCCACCGGTACAGCCTTGAATACCGTGTACGAATATCTTCCGCTGGAATCAGACGGAGAGTTCTGGTACGGCTATAATGCATCATTGGAAGCCGGTCGCCCGGGTGTCACAGACATCATACCTTCTCTCAAGCGAGTGAGCGGGACTCCGTTCGAAGATGACCGCGAACTCAGAGAGGATAATAATCTCCATTCTTCCCAATATGTACAGAACCATTCATTGATGGCTGGCGTGGAAAAACCGGACGGATGGTACCGTCTGTCGATTGATTCGGACGGAAAGGTGTCGATAATCGCTAATGATGCCGACGGGGAGTTCTATGCGCGGATGACTCTTTCTAAACTGCGCCGTAACAGCGGTGCGGAACTCCTCAGAAATGTCTATGTCGAAGACTGGCCGGACTTTCAGTATCGTGGTTATATGCTTGATGTGTCAAGGAACTTCACCACGCCGGGTAACCTCAAGAGACTTATAGACATTCTTTCCGGCTACAAAGTTAATTACCTCCATCTTCACCTCGCTGATGACGAGGGCTGGAGGCTGGAAATTGACGGGATACCGGAACTTACTTCAGTCGGTGCTTTCCATTGCCTTAATCCGGAACTCGGTCTGCAGCCTTCATACGACGGCTGTGCGGACCCTCATTCTTCCGCCTTGTCCAATGGTTTCTATACTAAGGATGAGTTTAAGGATATACTCCGTTACGCATGGAAACGCAGAATAAGGGTAATTCCTGAGTTTGACACTCCGGGCCATAGCCGTGCTGCAATATATTCCATGAAAGCATACGAGAAAAGGACCGGGGATGAGTCTATGCGTCTGCAAAATCCGGCTGACAGTTCACGCTATTGTGGAGCACAGGGATATACGGACAATGTGATGAGTGTTGAATTGGAATCGGTGTATAAGTTTATAGGTCGTGTATTCGACAGCGTGATAAAACTTTATGCTGATGCGGGCACTCCTCTCGAGGCAATTCACATAGGGGGAGATGAAGTCCCTTCCGGTGCTTGGTATGGCAGGCCGCTTCATGCGACATTCCTTGGGCGTGTGGCTGACATTGCCAAGGACAGGGGAGTGAAGATTGCCGGGTGGCAGGAAATTGCAAGTTGTACTGAGCCGTCCGTGGCAGCCAAGCTCAAGGATGTAATGTTTGTGAACTATGTCTGGAACACAGCAGGGGGAAACAGCAGGCTCCCTTTTACAATAGCTGCCTGTGGCTACCCGACGGTCATGTCCAATGTGGAATTTACATATGCAGATCAGGCATATTCTTCGAATAAACAGGAAATCGCGCACGACTGGGCATGCTTCATTGACGACACTACATCGATTGGCCTTCCTGTCAGAAAGGAGGAAAACATAGCAGGCGTACAAGCTCAGCTTTTTACCGAAACCATACGAAGTTTTGACGATGTCTGCTATGATAGTTTTCCGAAAATTCTCGGCGTTTTTGAACGCGGATGGAATGCGAATTCAACTCTTTCCGGATGTCAGTTCTATAGTATTATCGCCGGTAATGAGATGCCGTGGTGGGACTCATGTGGCATTGCTTACCACATTCCACAACCTGGGATGATTGTCCGGGACGGTAAAATCCTCACAAACTCGGTAATACCGGAGGCCCGCATAGAAGTTTCTGCGGATGGAAAGCACGCCACTGCAGTGTATGGTTCTCGTCGCAGTTGCGCCACGACCCTCTGAACTCTGACATTTCTTATGGATTTTCCAAATGATTCGGAAAATCCATAAGAATAAATACATCAGAAACATGACCTGGATTATCGAGAGCATCAATTGGATTAAGTTTCTAGTTTAGTCCACTAAGATCAAGATTGAAGGTGATATTTTTTACTTGCTCCTTATAAATGAATAAAATCATATAGATTGGCAGGTATTTTACTTTACCTTCGATCTTTACATTATCATTGCACAACACAATGGCCTCTGGAATGGTATATTCAGTGCAGTCAAGAATATTATTCAGTGCACGATGTCTGTAGTACTCCTTACCAGACTTTACTTCTATCGGGAAGACGTTTCCGTTTAGTTCTGTGACGAAATCCACTTCTCCCATCTTCTTGCTATTGTAATAGAATTGGTCCTCAAAGCCATGCGCCAAAAGTTCTTGTGCTACTACGTTTTCATATATTGCTCCATAATTTATTGTATCATCTCCAGTCAGGATTCTGAGTTGAATACCATCAGAGTACTGGCAGGCTAGCAGACCAACATCGTTAGAGAACAGTTTGAAAAGATTGTGTGACGAAGCTAGTTTCAGCGGAGATTTTGGCTCCTCAATGTTGAATACAGGAATTGCCACTCCTGCATCCTTTAACCAGAGAAATTCATTCTCATACATTTCTGCACGAGCTTTTTCGTTAATACTCTTGATAAAGAATCTTTTGCTCTTTGAATTCAATTCTGACGGAATAAGGTCAAATACCTCTTTAATCCTAAGTTGTCTTTTCTCATCATACTGTGAGATGTCCTTTCGGTAAAGTCTGATGATCTCTCTTTGGCTCGCCATTACATCCTGAAGGTTGTTGTTTTTCTTGTAGGACATCACAGCTGCAGGCATTCCGCCCACAATCAAATATAGCCTGAAAATTTCCATCATCTTCTTATGGACAAACTCATCAACCGGTTCGTACTTTTCCCAAGACTCCTTGATCTTTGATATGACCCCTTTATTTACACCAACGGCCCACATGAACTCTTCAAGATCGAGGGGATACATATCTTTGATATCCATGTAGCCGACCGGAACAGATCTAAGGTTATTGAGTTCTACACCGAGTAGTGAACCGCTAAGGATATAGCGATATCTGCCGTCGTCTACGAGGAACTTGATTGCAGTGACAATTTCAGGGCATTTTTGAACCTCATCGAAGAAGATAAGTGTTTCATTCTTAATTAATGGTTTATCAGTAAATGCTGATAATCGAAGTAGGATATCTGCGCTGCTTTTTGCATTGGAAAATATACCAACAGCCTCAGGAGTTTCGACGAAGTTGATTTCAATGAAACTTTTGAAGTGTTCTTTCGCAAACTGTCGCACAGAATATGTCTTGCCTATCTGACGTGCACCTGTCAATAATAGAGCTCCTTTATTAACTTCATAAAAGTGCTCAATGAATGTAGATATTTTCCTTTTTAACATAGAGTTTGCATTTTTCCAAAGCAAAAATATTTGATTTTTCGCATTTTTCCAAAGAATTTTAGTGCATTGACTCGCATTTTTCCAAAATGTAATGCTTCGTTTTTATATCAATTTGTGCCGAACGGCACGTACGGTGGTGTGAGAGGTCGGTAAACGAAAGCAGGAGATAAACTCCATTACTTTCGTTTACCTCCTACTCGATTATATAATCCCTCCTTGATAATTAAAGAGGCCCGAACGCATTTCTGCATCCGAGCCAAAACGAATTGATATCGTTTGCCACTTGGCTTTTTCGTTACTCTGGGTTCGTCTTTGCAATAATATGCTCGATATATCTTAATTCCGGCGGCAGGTGTAGCCACGCGATTCGAGCTGGGGGATGTGGATGTAATCGAGGGAGGTCAGGAAGCGTTGCCAGTCTTTGGGGCTGCCCCATTGAACTTCGCTAAGTGCCAGCATACGGGGCAGGAGCATATATTCCAGGTGTTCTTCGGTGCTGATGAATTCAGTCCACAGGTTGCCCTGCACACCGAGAATATGGGCGGAATCGCTCTCCGGGATGCCTGCAAGGGGCTCGTAGGAATAGCAGTCTTCGAGCAGTAGTTTGTGGGCGGGGCCCTCGGGCTCATTTTTGCGGTCATCGCTCTGGATATAGTCCAGATAGCAGTTTGTCACAGGGGTCATTATAACGTCGAAACCCTCGGCGGCTGCCCTGATTCCGCCTTCCGTGCCTCTCCAGGACATAATTGTGGCTCCCGGCTGCAGCTGCCCTTCCATAATTTCGTCCCAGCCTATGATTTTCCTGCCCATAGAGGCGAGCATATTCTGCACTCTTGCCGTGACATAGTTCTGGAGGTAGTGTTCTGCGCTCCATTGCCCGCTGTCCTTCAGCCCCAATTCCTCCATCTTACGGCGGCAGGCAGGACATTCGTGCCATCTTTGCTTCGGACATTCGTCTCCTCCTATATGTATGTATTCTCCTGGGAACAGTTCCACAACTTCCCTGAATACATCTTCCAGAAATTTGAAAGACTCTTCCTTGCCCACGCAAAGCACATCAGGGGCTATGTCCCACACGGTGAAAACCTCATAGGGCCCGCCTGTGCATCCGAGTTCGGGATAGGCTGCAAGAGCAGACAGCAGATGTGCGGGAAGGTCGATTTCCGGAATTATTTCAATTCCGCGCTCTGCAGCGTAGCTTACGATTTCCCTTATCTCTTCCTGGGAATAGTAGCCGCCGTAGCGTATTCCGTCGTTGTGGGAGGCATCCCAGCCCACCATAGTCCCGTTCCTCCAGGCTCCTTTGCGAGTGAGTTCGGGACGGCTTTTGATTTCTATTCTCCAGCCGTGGTCGTCTGTCAGGTGCCAGTGGAAGCGGTTGAGTTTGTACTGCACCATCACGTCGAGAATTTTCTTGATTTCATCGGTTTTCCAGAAATGGCGGGAGCAGTCGAGTTCGAGGCCGCGGTAGGCAAACTTCGGGCTGTCG
>JALFCH010000147.1 GCA_022771245.1 Rikenellaceae bacterium
ATATCTGTAATCACTTCCCCGAAACGCAAATTGCGGATTCCGTGACTGCAGTCGTGATGCATATCCCATTTAATCTCATTCTTCTGTGCATCCACTTCATAAAAGCCAAGGACATTCTCTATGAACAGAGATATTGGCCCAAGGGCAGACCAACCGCAAAAGTCAGGACGAACCCTCTGTCCGTGATTGCTGCTCGGCGCAGGTGCAACCGGAGAATAGCACTCCCATATGGTGTGCGGCTCATATTCCCTGTATGTTTCCAGCATATACCTCAACACCGACTCGGCAGTGGAGGATGCCTCTTCGAGCAAATCGTAACTCTGCAAAGACTTGATTGCCATATAGGCAGTCGGAAGCCACATTGCACCCTTCCAGTAATTGCCGTCACGGCTGTCAAAGTCCGTATCGTCTCGGGACACAGTCACCCAGGGGACCTTTCCTCCCAGTTTGTTGTCCTGCAAGGCGAAATCCGCCATCATCCTCACCTGCTGCCTTGTCGGGATACCCGCCAGCACAGGCCAGAAAGAGGCCGGAGTCAGAATCTTGGTCAGAGAACCGTCCTCCCTCAGGATGTCATAATAACAATTATCTTCCCTGTCCCAATATAACTTGTTGATTTTCTTCTTCAAAGTCTCATATATGCCCCGGAACTTGCGCTCTGTTTCCCTGTCCCCCACTTCTTTTGCAAGTCTGGAAATATAGAGGGCCGACAAGGCTTGCTGGGATATGGCATCCACCCACAGGATTTCACCCTTGCGAGTACGAGGGGTATTGTCCATTCCACTTGAAATTCCATTCCAGAGGTAACCGTCACCGACATATTTCAATGCCATAGGATGATGCTCGAAACTGAACTTCATTTCAGGATTCAATGCATTGAACAAGTCGAAATATCGCTGCAGAAATCTTTTGTCCAGAAGGAGTTCCCTCAGATGAGCTTTGTCATTCGTGAATTTGTAGTACTCCGACTCTACCCAGGCAAAGAAGGGAGGATTGTCCGGATGTTGGATTCTCAAGGATGAACTCCCCTCCTCCAGCATCGTGTAATAGAAATTGTCCAGAGTCTCAATGCCTGGATAAAGGTCCGGAGCATATTTGCAGAAGAGGACCATAAACTCCGAATCCCAAATCCAAATCGTGTCATCCCAAAGACCTTCGTCCATATACAGGGGCTGCACAAGGCCATCCTGATATTTGACGTTGTCATAGGCGAGTTCCCAGGCCTTCCAATACAGATCCACATAACCGGGTTCGGCTTCAAACACAGGCGCTGGAATCATTGTGGTATCATAGGGCTGCCGACCCTCTGAAGAAGGTCTGGCAACCATTATTGATGTCTGCAAAGCAGCAAGCAAGAATAGATTCATCAGAAGGTAAGACTTGCCACACCTTCTGATGCCAGTCACGACTTTAATCATTCCATTATGCTTACTCTTAATGAGCCTTTCAAGATGAATATTACGCTTTATCTCCATATTATATACACCACAATGACACACTTGCGTATTTACGCATTTTTGTTCTACAAAAGTAGTATTATAATTTATTTAGACAAACTTCTTTCTGTCAATTCTTTGTTATATTCGCTCGAATCTGCCTCATCACGTAGTTTTTCTGCATCATTTCTTCAAATTTGATTCAGATAAATGTAAAATGAGTGACCTTCAAAAAAGTTGCACCAGTCGTGAATGTATCAGGCTCTTGTATTCCCTCTTGAGATTATCCGACAGGAATGATGAATCAATTGCTTCGCACCACGCGCTCTCGCAAGTGCACAGCCTTGAGATCATTTTAGCTGCCACTTTCTCTCCGATACCGGACTCCGTCATAGCCTTGATGAAAGTCTCCCGTCCGAATCCGCTCTTCCTGCCACCGACCTCAAAGGTCATTGCCATTTCATCAGTATCGTTCTTGTCTGCGAGAAGAACTGACAACAGGTCGTATGCCGGCGCGAGACGGTACTCTCCTATGCCCTTCTCGTCAATCAGGGAGAAGTTCTTGCAGTGCATGTCCGAGTTGCCGGTAATCCAGCTGAATACGACAATCTCCCAGAACCTCTGCACATCCAAGAGTGGAACGACGGAGTACTTTAGTACCACATCTGCCAACTGGACGTATGTACCATCATACTTATGCTCGGTCAAACGATTCGAGAGCTGACACATGTCGAGCATGGATAGCGGCTTGCCATCCGCGGTTCTGTCTACCCTTTTTGTGAGGTAGCCAAACTCCCCATCTGCCAATTTTATAAGCGTATGAGGAACAGTCTTGATCTTGGCGATGTCCGCCATCTTCATGGTCAGATCTTCCAGCTGAGGAAGTTCACGATACTTAGGACTCTCAGGTTTGAAGATATACTTGCCCCATAGGCCGACCACAGTGAATCTGGATGGCTCGTTCTTTCCTCCTCTGTCAATATCTAGAGACATCTTGGCCTGCACTCCAGTTACTGAAGTACTGGCTCGGATAACCTTCTGGGCAAGTTCGTGCATATTATCCCTGGTATAGGGCATGACAGGAACCTCAGATGCCCCGAAGAACTTCCTGACGCACGAAGGATGGAAGTCATGCTGGCCGTCCCCAAGCTCCTTATAGCAAAATAGACATCTATTCTTCTCCATCTTCAAACGGTATTATGCTTAAATCTCCTATACAATCCTTGCAACAGCACATCAAAAGCTGCATGCGGTCTCTCCTGTCAATCTTCCAGGAATCGCTGGCGATATCAAGCAACCAGCCTTCAGGAATCAATCCGTCGAAGACAGGGAACATCATTTCTTTCTCGTATTCTTCATCTGTCAGAGGCATCGTCGGACTCAGTGGCAATGCTGATGGCGAGGATAGATAGCCTCGATCATAACTAAAGTGGTAGCCTTCCTCGTCTTCCCGCAGTACACCACAGAACACTCCGGTCTTGTAAACTTTGCACTGTTTCATGATTATTCAGCCTTTACGGGTCCAAGGCATTCGCCAAACAATCTAAGGACATCATTCACCTTGTCCATTTGCAGAGTCTTCTTCCCCTGCTCCAGATCTCTCACGAAATGAATGCCGACACCGGCTCTGTCAGCCAGTTCCTGCTGTGTGAGATTCTCCTGCTTGCGCAGGCTCTTCACATGTTCAGATAAAGTCATATTATACTCTTTTGAGTACAAAGATAGTAATATTTCGCAAAACTATACGCTTGAAAGTATAAAATTATGATTCAAATATTAAATAGCCTTGTTCGGGTATAAAATCCAATATAATCCGCCAAATCAATGAAAAATATCACGATTTGGCGGATTATGGCTCAAAATTGCATTCAACAGGTTCAAAACGCAAAAGTATTGTCACCCGGATGTATCCTGTGCTTCCTGCCGTTTACTGGATGCCTCTTCGAGCAAATCGTAACTCTGCAAAGACTTGATTGCCATATAGGCATTCGGAAGCCACATCGCTCCCTTCCAGTAATTGCCGTCACGGCTGTCAAAGTCCATATCGTCACGGGACACAGTCACCCAAGGGACCTTTTCTCCCAGTTTGTTGTCCTGCAAGGCGAAATATAGCTGCAGAAACCTTTTGAAGGGAGCATTAATGATGTCTGCAAAGCAGCAAGCAAGAATAGCACTGTTTTCATCATAACTCCACTTCAAAGAGTTTGTCTTTCACAAGAATCTGATATTTACCTTTTTCAAGATACCTCCTTCCGCTTTCATCCACATAGCCAAAATCTCGCAACGGATCAACCTCAAAACGGAATTGCTCAGTCTTTCCCGCCCGGATCAGTTTCTTTTCGAAGAACTTCAGTTCCTTATAAGGCCTTGTCACAGTGCTCACAGGGTCGCAGATGAACCAATGCACGGTTTCCAATCCATCCAGGGAACTTGTATTCGTCACGGAGATTTCAAAGGTCAGCGGCCGTTCACAGACTTCGCGGATATCTCCATACTCAAAAGTGGAGTAACTCAGTCCATAAGCAAATTCATACATAGGGTCGCTGGTAATGTCCTGATAGAAGCCCATAAAAGGACGGCTTGTACGGCGACGGTTGTAATAGATTGGAACCTGTCCTGTCGCATAAGGAAAGGTAATGGACAGTTTGCCTGAAGGATTCACACGGCCGGAAAGTATGCCTGCAGCGGGTTTTCCTCCGGCTATTCCCGGTTGCCAAAGTTCAAGTATTGCATCCGCAAGAGGTTCCAGACGGCAAAGTTCCAGAGGCCTTCCGTTATTGAGCAGCAGCACCATCGGCTTACCGGTTTTCTTGAGTTCGAAAGCAAGCTGCTCCTGAACCGAAGGCAGGGCAAGTGTTGAACGGATACCATTCTCACCGCTCCAGGAAGACTTCTCACCAAGACAAAGTACAACGACATCAGCCTGCCGGGCCTTTGCCACAGCCTCTGCATAACCGCTCCTGTCATCCCCTTCGAAATCACACCCCTTTGCATAGAGAACATTGGCAGGACCGAATTCGTCGGAAAAAGCCTGCTTGATTGTGATTATATCCTCTGCCAGAGGATGTCCTCCCCAAGAACCGATAAGGTCCCAGTAATTGTCCACCATAGGCCCGATAAGTGCAATCTTGCCCGGCTTTGAACCCAAAGGAAGTAAACCGTTGTTCTTCAGGAGTACGGAACTTTCCTCGGCAAGCTGTTCCACAACTTCAAAGTCTCCGGGGAGATTGAATCTCTCTTCAGCGGTAGTAACAGGAGGATACGGGTTTTCAAACAGTCCAAGCCTGAATTTCAGACGGAGTATTCGCCGGACAGACTCGTCAATGGTCTTCTCGCCGACCTTTCCCTCTTTCACAAGTTGTTCAAGATGATTGAAATAGCACAGGTCGGCCATATCCATATCCAGCCCGGCATTGACCGCCCTCCAGGCAGATTCCTTATGGTCAGCAGCGGCCCCTTGATAAACGAGTTGCTTGACTGCATCCCAGTCCGATACTATCATTCCATCCCATCCGAACTGTTCCTTGAGCACCTGAGTCAGATGGTATGGTGATGCAGAAGCAGGGGTGCCATTGATTGTATTGAAAGAACTCATTACCGTGGCAGCTCCGGCTTCAATGCCAGCCTGATAAGGAGGCATATATGTATCCCAAAGAGTCTGACTGGAGATTTCTGTAGGTACATAATCCCGTCCGGCTTCCGAAGCGCCATACCCTATGTAGTGCTTGATACAGGCTGCAATTTTGGTGGAATCACTAATATCATCGCCCTGATAGCCCCTGACCGATGCCGCACAGAAGACGGAAGCCGTATAAGGGTCTTCACCATAGCCTTCGGCACATCTGCCCCACCTTCCGTCCCGGGCAATATCTACCATAGGTGAAAAGGTCCAGGGAATACCGGACAGACGGCTTTCCCTTGCACAGATTGAACAAGCCTTCTCCACAAGCTCCGGGTTCCACGAACAGGACTGTGCCAAAGGGATAGGATAGACAGTTCTGAAACCGTGTATGGCATCAAATCCGAAAAGGACAGGAATTCCGAGTCTGGTCTCTTCCATAGCCCTTTTCTGCATTTGGTTGATTTCAGTCGGATCAGTTGCAGTGTAGGTAATGTAACTTCCGAGAACAGGTTCGACCTGCTCCCCTCCTATATTGTTCTGATTCAGATTGGTACCTAAAGTAACCTGATTCATCTGAAGTATTTTTTCCTCCAGAGTCATCCTTGACAACAGGTCTTCAACCCTCTTTTCTATCGGAGCATCTGCCTGCTTGTATAAAGGAACAGCATCCTGACACGAAACGGTCAGGATGGCTGCAATAATCAATAAGTTTTTGTGATTCATTTATTTGAGTCTAAAATCGACAATGCTGAAAATATCTTCTGAAGATGTTCCGATAAGAGCCTGGAAATCACCCGGTTCCTCCACCCACTTATGTTTGGAGTCATCGAAGAATCTGAGGTCCTTTTCACTCAAGGTCAGTTCAACCGTTTCGGTCTGACCTGCATCAAGCCAAACTTTCCTGAAAGCCTTGAGTTCCTTCAGAGGACGAGGCAGTGAGGATTCCATATCCCGTACATAGAGCTGAACCGTTTCAGCAGCACGGCAATTGCCGGTGTTGGTTACGTCAACCCTGAACTTGATGCAATTGCCATTCCCTGCCCTCTTTTCCGAGGCATAATCAGGGGCCACCTCCCTGTTGGTCATTCGGACAGTTGCAGAAGAAGCCTCAACCTTGCCGAAAGAGAATGAACTGTAACTAAGTCCATAACCGAAAGGGAAAAGAGGTTTGACACCTTCCTTGTCGAACCAGCGGTAACCGACAAAAATACCCTCCTTGTATTCAACGTCGCCACTGTTCTTGCTATCATACGCATCCAGGGCGTGTGGAGCATAGTCCTCCAGTTTCTCAGCGATGGTAAACGGAAGCTTTCCGGAAGGAGAGACTGCCCCTGTCAGGATATTGGCAAGTGCACGACCACCCTCAGAACCTATGTACCAGTTGTAAAGTATGGCCTGTACCTTATCCTTCCAAGGCATTGCCACGGCGGTACCCGTAGTCAGGGATACTATCACATTGTCATTGACCTGAGAGAGAGCCTCAATGAGTTCGTTCTGGGCAAAAGGCAGCCCGTATTCATCCCTATCCACGCCTTCGCAATCCTGATGGCCCCATTTGTTAAGGCCACCGAAGACAATGACATAATCAGCCTCGGCAGCGGCCTTCACAGCTTCTTCCCTCAATGGAGCGACATAGTCAGGATATTCTCCGGTAAAAGGACGATACCCCTCGACAAAACGGATTTCAGCCCTGTTTCCGACAATCTCCTTCAGTCCGTCAAGAGGACAGATTTCGTGGGTGGTCTTAAGATAGGATGAACCGCCTCCGCTTGCGTGCTGCCAGAAGGCATTTGCTCCAGTCACGAGAATGACAGGTTTCTTGTCAAGGCGGAGCGGCAGCACCTCATTCTCATTTTGAAGAAGAACTATACCTTCCTCCGCCACCTTGCGGGCTATGTCATAATGCTCCTGAGTGGCAAACGAGCCCCAAGGCCTGTCCTTTGACATAGTGGTCCTGAAAATAAGCCTGAGCACCCTGCGCGCCTTTTCGTCCAGTTCATCGGTTCCCACCTTACCTTCACGGATGAGGCAGCGGTAAGGGTTAGCAAGGCAGAAACTGTCGTAAGTATCCACTCCCCTGTTGGAGAGTCCGTCGGAACCTGTTCCGAACTCCATATCCAGGCCGTTGTGAATGCCTTCCCAGGTATCCTCGACTCCGCCCCAGTCAGAAACCACGACACCGTCATAAGCCCATTCCCCTTTCAGAATATCATTCAGAAGGTATTGATTATGACAGCAATACTGGCCCTTATACTTGTTGTAGGCACCCATAATGGTCCAGGAATTGCCTTCCTGAACTGCCGCCTTGAATGCCGGGAGGTAGATTTCGTAAAGTGCACGGTCATCCACAACCACATTCACGCTGTGACGGTAAGCCTCCTGATTGTTTAGGGCAAAATGTTTCACACAGGCAGCCACACCGCTCTTCTGCAGATTCCGGATATAAGGTACGCACATCTTTCCTGCCAGAACAGGGTCTTCACCCATATACTCGAAATTGCGTCCGCAAAGAGGAGTTCTCATTATGTTCACGCCCGGAGCAAGCAGGGTGGTTTTGTTGCGGTAGCGTGCCTCCTCTCCTATGCTCTTGCCGAAAAGGGCAGCCATTTCCTCATTCCAGGTG
>JALFCH010000164.1 GCA_022771245.1 Rikenellaceae bacterium
CCCACCATTGTATGCACAAGGGAGGCTCTGTCAAGACTTTATACTATGCAATCGACGAGAATCCCTGGTACGTGCGTTCCGGCGCCATAATTCCACTTGCTTCCGAGGATATATGCAATCTTCAGCAGCAGGACAACCGTCTGCGTCTGCTCATAGTTCCGGGCTCATCCAGGGCAAGTTACACCCACTATGAAGATGACGGAGTGAGCCAGGCCTACGACACCGACTATGCCACAACCTTGATTGAGAAGAGCGTCAAGGGCAAGACTCTGCGTGTGGTAATCAATCCGCGCCAAGGCTCATATCACGCAGCCCCTGCGACAAGGCTCTGCTCTATAGTTCTGGAAGGAATGGCAGCATCCTCAGTCAAAGTTGACGGCCAGCCTTACGAATTCGAGAACAAGGACACCGCCGCCCTGATTTCTCTCCCGGAAACCTCGGCTGACAGCAAAACCGTCGTGGAAATCGTTCTGAAATAGTTTTCAGTTTGCCCAAGGTGTGTGGCTAAAAGTCCCGAAGGGATTGCACCTGCGGTGCGAAATGTCCCTAATAGGGGCCGCAGACGCACGTCTGCGGGGAAGGAGTCTGAAGGGGATGAACAAAAGACTTTTTGGTCATCCCCTTCCACTTTTTCTGTTTGACTGTTTGTTTTCATAGTTAGACATTTTTGTTATTAAATTGAACAACAAATATTTATACAAAAACTTGTGAATACCGCAATTTCCCGTAAGTAACCCATTTTAAAAAAATCCCCGGTTCTGGTATTTATTTTGCAGAATAACTTTAGATTTGTGTACTAATTTTTAAACATTAAAAATATGTCAGAATTGCTCAAAAACAAGGTTGCTATTGTAACCGGCGGCACCAGGGGAATTGGTTATGCCATTGTAAGAAAATATGTCCAGGAAGGCGCCACGGTGGTGCTTTGCGGTTCCCGTGAAGAAACGGCGCAGAAGGCCCTCGCAAAACTCAAGGAGGAATTTCCTCAGGCACAGGTGGATGCAATATGGCCAGCTCTTTCCGACAGGAAATCTGTTGCGGAAGCCTTCAATTCAGTAAAGGAAAAGTACGGACGCATTGACATCCTTGCCAATAACGCCGGCATTTCCCACAACAACTCCTTCTTTGACTACAAAGACGAAGACTTCGACAAGATTCTCGACATCAACATCCGTGCAGTATATGCCTGCTCGCGCGTCGCTGCTGAAATAATGAAGGAACAGGGAGGCGGTGTTATCATAAACACAAGTTCCATAGTAAGTTACAACGGTCAGGCTGCTGGTTGCGGTTATCCGGCATCCAAGTTTGCAGTCAATGGTCTCACCAAGTCCCTTGCACGTGAATTGGGCCGTTACGGCATCCGCGTCAATGCTGTGGCTCCGGGTGTTACGAGAACCGATATGCTCGCAGCCCTTCCGGATGAGCAGATCAAGCCGATTATTGCCCATATCCCACTTCAAAGACTTGCTGAACCTTCAGACATCGCCAACGCATTCACATTCCTCGCAAGCGATATGGCTTCCTACATTTCAGGAGCCATTCTGCCGGTAGCCGGTGCAGTCGTCATCTGATGATCCGCCACATTGCAGTTTGAGAGGAATTAATTATATTTGCACGCCTTTGGAGAAAAGCGGGTTTTAATCTGCACCAATAGGAGAGAGTGCTACTAAAAACAAATTAAAACAGATAAAGATGAAAAAGAAATTCAGATGTCTCGTATGCGGATATGTTTACGAAGGAACCGAGGCTCCTGCAGAGTGTCCGCTTTGCCACGCAAAAAGCGACAAATTTGTGGAAGTGAAGGAAGATGAGGGAATGGTTTGGGCAACCGAACACGAACTCGGAGTTGCAAAGGGTGTTGACCCTGAAATACTTGAGGGCCTTCACGCACACTTCAACGGAGAGTGCACCGAAGTCGGTATGTATATCGCAATGAGCCGTCAGGCAGACCGCGAAGGTTATCCTGAAATTGCAGAGGCTTTCAAGAGATATGCTTTCGAGGAGGCTGAGCACGCTGCAAAATTTGCTGAACTCCTCGGCGAGTGCGTATGGGACACCAAGACCAACGTACAGAAGAGAATGGAAGCTGAGTGCGGTGCCTGCGAGGACAAGTTCCGTATTGCAAAACTTGCCAAGGCTCAGAATCTTGATGCCATCCACGACACAGTTCACGAAATGGCAAAGGATGAAGCACGTCACGGCCGCGGTTTCCTCGGTTTGTGGAACAAATATTTCGCAAAATAGCAAAATCCTTTCTATATTTGGGGAGACCGGAGGCAAAACACCGGTCTCCCTTATTTTTATGGAAAGACATCAGCTGATAACCGTAGGCAAAGACCTCGAAACTACATATCTGGGAATCAAGGAGTTCCGTCCGGATGTAATTCATCTTGTGGCAACCAAGGAGACAAGCGGCACCTACTGCCATATGCTAAGGCTCATTTCACCCAGAATCAAGGTTTATGAATATCTCGTCGGGCCCTATGATGTGGAGGAAATAATGCGGATCTGCGGAGAAATCCAGGAGAAGTTTCCGGATGCGGAATTCATCTACAATCTGTCCGAAGGTACCAAAATTATGGCTATGGCTGCGGGAAAAGTGGCAGCCGAGTTTAATGAAAGGGCCATTTACATCACGCAGGACGGCTATTGGATAGACACATTCAATTATCACCGGACCCGTCTCGAACACGGTATCAGCAACAACGAATACATCCGTCTCTACGGCAACAGTGTCAGGGATTTCGAGGACGTGAGAAAAATGAATGAACTTGACGTGAACACAGCCTATTATGTCAAGAAATTCATAGAAAGGAACTTGGAGGTTTATAACCAGGCCAAACGCTGGTACCGTTCCCTGCCCGAAAGCAAATCTTGCCGCCGTTACGAGGCCCGTCTTCCCAGCGGCTATTTTATCGAATCCGATTCCGGCACCCTTACCATATTCAAGGGGCTGAGTGTGCTTTTCGACTCGGCCTGCCGCCGCAGTTGCGAGCTTATGTTCCTCGGGCGCTGGTGGGAGGTTGTCGTTGCAGACGTGGTCTCCGGGTGGAAGAAGACCAAGCCTGAATCCGGCAAGACCGAAATATGGAGGGACGTGATTTTCAATGACGTGGACAAAAATGCTGTTAAGAATGAAGTGGACCTCCTGGTCAATGAAAAGCAGCGGCTTCTGCTGATTGAGTGCAAATCCGGGGAAGTCTTTTCTGCCGACATTTTCAAGATCCAGTCTGTGAGGGAAACCTATGGAGGCACCGTGTCCAAGGCTATGCTTGTGAGCTATATGCCTCTCTCCCAATCCATTATTGAAAAATGCAACGACCTGGGCATACACTGGTTCGCTCCGAAGGACTATGCCTCAAGGATTAATCACATCAAGGAATTGCCTCAGTGGCTGGACGAAGTCACAGATAAACACGAATTATAAAAATTTTCCACATTTTTTGACCTTGTGCTTTAGTTTTGCTCAAGGTGGCTGTATCTTTGCAAAAAATTAGTTTCATATGGAGGCTTTTCTAAAACAGGTCGCAGACCATTATATAAAGGAGGCAAACTTTTCTGACCTCGAATTTATTTTCCCTAACAGGCGTTCATCCGTCTTTTTCCGGAAATATGTCTGTTCGGCGGCAGCACGACTCGGCAAGGCGGTCATAATGCCGGAATGTACCACCATCAATGACCTTTTTTCCGGCCTGTCAGACCTGAAGCCTGCATCCAGAATCCAGCTGCTGGTGGACCTTTACGCTTGCTATGCAAAAATTTATCCCCAGGCAGAGTCTCTGGACGAATTCATCTGCTGGGGAGATGTGCTGATAGCCGATTTCAACGACATAGACAAATATCTGGTGGACCCGGAACAGGTCTTCACCAATGTGCGGGACCTAAAGGCCATAGAAGACCGTTACGAATACCTTTCCGAGGAGCAGAGGCAGGCCATAAGTTCTTTCCTGTCACATTTCTATAAGGGGCAGACCGGGAGCACTGCAGATTTTGCCGTCAATGGAGAAATCAAGGGCGAATTCGTCAAGCTCTGGAACATACTGCTTCCCCTCTACAGAAGTTTCAATGAATTGCTGGATAGCAAAGGCCAGGCATACGAGGGAAAAATCTACCGCAAGGTAGCAGGGATTCCGGAATCTGTGAGCAGTCATCTGGAGGGGCGGAGTTTTGTGTTTGTGGGGCTGAATGCATTGAACGAGTGTGAGAAGAAACTGCTGAGGCATCTAAAGTCGAAGGCTGCAGCGCGCTTCTGCTGGGACTGGTCAGGGGAGTGGATAAAGGACCCGGCCAACAGGGCTTCCTTCTTTATGGCAGACAATGTGCAGGAATTTCCCCAGGATTTCAAGCTGGAAACTCAAGGATTGTCAACTGCCAGCTTCAAGGTGGTGAGTGTGCCTTCTTCGGTGGGGCAGGCCAAGCAGCTGCCTTTCATTCTGGAGCAACTGTTGCCGGAATGTATTGCCGGTCAGAAAGGTATTGAATCGGAAGATTGCGCCATAGTCCTGCCCGACGAGAGTCTGCTCCTGCCCGTTCTGAATTCCATCCCTCAGGAGGTAAAGGATATAAATGTGACTATGGGCTATCCGATGCGGGGCAGCGATTTCTCAGTGCTTCTGTCCACCTTGTCAGCAGCAAGGATGAATACGGTCCGCAAGGCAGGGACGCAGCTTTTCTACCACAAATATGTCCGTACTGTCCTGTCCAATAATATCTTCAGGACCATAGCCTCGGCCGGGGATTTGAAAGTTGCCGACAAAATACTGGAAGACAGGAAGTTATATGTTCCTTCGGGGGATTTTTTACAGTCCGGGCTTCTGGAACTGTGGTTCCGCCCTTCTCCCTGCGATCCTCTTGTCGCATCGGTTGAGGCGGTGCGGGAATTTGCATCCTATCTTAAGGAAGTCATAGACCGTACCGGGGAATTGCTCGCCCAAGCCGGGGACTCCGGTATGGAAACAGTATTCGCGAAGGCTTGCTACA
Organism: Rikenellaceae bacterium; assembly: GCA_022771245.1. GTDB lineage: Bacteria > Bacteroidota > Bacteroidia > Bacteroidales > UBA932 > Cryptobacteroides. The sequence continues at coordinate 4,981 of JALFCH010000164.1, forward strand.
ACGCTGTGGTCAGTCTGGACGATATGGAACTCAACATCAAGCCTGTCACCTGGCTCAAACTCCTGGAACAACTTCTGCAGCCTGTCTCCGTGCCTTTTTCAGGGGAGCCTCTCAAAGGCCTGCAGGTGATGGGTCCACTGGAGTCCAGGGCTCTGGATTTCCGGAATCTGATAATACTCTCCTGCAACGAGGGTGTGTTCCCACGCAAATCCTTCAATTCCTCCTTCATTCCTCCTGAGTTGCGCAAGGGTTTCGGCTTGCCGACATATGAGTATCAGGATGCAGTCTGGGCCTATTATTTCTACAGGCTCATCCAGCGTGCGGAGAATGTGTGGCTGCTCTATGATTCCCGTTCGGATGGAGTCAAGACAGGGGAGGAAAGCCGCTATATCAAGCAGTTGAACTATCTCTACAATGCGGACATCACCTATTGCGTGACCAAACTCACGGCAGGGAAGAACAGTGATGAACCACCTATAGTCAAGACTCAGGAGCACCTGGATATCATACGCAGGGATGTGAATTTCTCCGCATCCCTTCTGCAGAAGTATCTGAGTTGCCCGGCAAAATTCTACTACAGCAAGGTAGAGGGGCTGGAAGATGTCCAGGATTCGGTGGACGATTTGGACAGCGGCACATTTGGGAATGTCTTCCACAATGTGATGCGCTGGATCTACTGCAAGGACGGGGACATCAGGACACCTGTGGGCATGGTGGACGAAGCCTACATAACTCACAGGCTCTCGGCATCCTTTGCCCCGGAATTGAGGAAGCAGATCTCTGCTCTCATCTGCACAGAGTTGCGTACGGACCAGGTGCGGGGAAAGAATCTGGTGCTTGCTCAGGTGATAGAGCAATATGTCATAAAGACTCTGGAATACGACCTCAAACTTTTGAAATCCCGCAAAGCGGGCCATTTCAACGTGCTCGGCATAGAATGTTTTCTGCCTTTCGTCTATGCCGGGCACAAGTTTGTGGGTTTTATCGACAGGCTGGACAGTTTCGCCGACGGGGAAATCCGAATTGTGGACTATAAGACCGGAAAGGTTTCCGATAAGGAAATGATGGTTATGGGAGAGTCTGGGAATGATGAGCTATATGCAAAATCCGTTTTCGACTCCATTTTTGACCCGGATGCCAAGGATAATCCCAAAATTGCCCTTCAGTTCTACATCTACAATCTTATGTTGCGCAACAACGAGAAGGGAAAGGCTATGGCCGAAGGAAAGAAAATCCTGAACTCCGTCTATTCGCTTTCCCATCTTTATGACGATGCGGCCCGCGAATACTGCCTCACTAAAGAGGTCTTCGATTATGCAGGAGAGAAAGTGCGTGAAACGCTGGATGAAATATTCGACCTGCAGGGGCATCCCGAGTTCAAGCGCACGGAGAACACCGCCACCTGTGCCTATTGTGATTTCAGAATGATTTGCGGGAGATAAGTAATCTCGAAAATCCAATTCAAATCTGACGCAACTTAACAAGATATGATAACAATTGCAAAAGCTTCCGCCGGTTCCGGAAAGACCTACACCCTTGCAAGAACCTATATTTCCCTGCTTCTGCAGGCCTACGAGCAGGACCCCTGGCCATACAGGCACATACTTGCAGTGACTTTTACCAACAAGGCCACAGGAGAGATGAAGGCCAGAATCCTGAAGGAACTGGACATATTGGCCCACGATCCGGCCTCCTCGGATTATTTCCACGATTTCGTGCCGGCGATTTGCAGCAGCGAAGACCAACTCCAGGACCGCTGTTCCCGTATGCTTAAATCCATACTCCACGACTACAGCGCCTTTTCCATCTACACCATAGACCGTTTCTTCCAGCAGATTCTGCGCTCCTTCGCCCGCGAACTGGGGCAGTTCGAATCCTATCAGCTGGAGCTGGACAAGTCCCAGATAGTGAACGAGTCGGTTGACAGGCTGTTGGATGCCCTTTCCGGGGACAATGCCGAACTTGTGGAATGGCTCAAGGATTCCGCAATGAAGCAGATTGCCTCCAAGGGCTATTTCCAGATAAATGAGACTCTGTATGCAGCTGCTGCGGACCTTCAGAATCCGCATTTTGTGAAATGGCTTTCTGACCACGGCATAAAGGACCCTTCGACCGAATTTTCCAAGTCAGTGATACGTGATTTCCGTGACAGTTGTGACCGGCTTGTGGCAGAATTCAAGAAGTGCGTGAAGGATACGGCCAAACGGATGATGGATGCATATTCAGTGGCCGGGATAGACATAAAGGATTGTCAAAAAGGTACTTATAATGTTGTGAAGGATTATTCGCGCCTCAGTTCCCGTTCCGATATCAAGGCCCCTACGGCTCCATTCTGCAAGAAGATTGCGGATCCGGAAAAGATGCTGCTCAAGGCCTATGCATCCAAGGCCGATGCCTTGCCTGCTGATTATGTGCAGACTGCATCGGCACTGATAAGCCTTTTCTACAAGATGGAAGACGACAGTATTGCCGGACCTTCGGAGTATTTCAAGGCCTACAGGACGGCCCTGCAGGTGAGGGACATCTCCTATGGACTGGGGGTTTGTGGGGAGCTCTACGAATCCTTCTCCAACTTGCTCAAAGACAGGAATGTGCTTTGTCTGGAAGATTCCAACAGTCTTCTCGGACGCATTGTGGACGGTTCTGATGTGCCTTTCATCTATGAGAAGACAGGAGTGCGCTATGAACATTTCCTTCTGGACGAGTTTCAGGATACCTCTCTCATTCAGTGGAACAATTTCCTGCCTCTTTTGCGGGAAAGCAATGCCAACGGAAACGACAACCTCATAGTGGGGGATGTGAAACAGAGTATCTACCGCTGGAGAGACTCTGACTGGAATCTGCTGAACTCCGAAGTGGGGAAAGCTTTTCCGGATTCCCGGGAGATGCTTGACGAAAACGGACGGCCAAAACTTTCCGTAAACTTCAGGACCGAGGAAAATATAGTGAAGTTCAACAACAACTTCTTCAGTTTTCTCACCAATAAGGTGGCGGAAACTTTCCAGGGGGAACAGCAGCGGCTGATGAAGGGGATTTATGCAGATGTCTGTCAGACAGCGCACTGCAAGGGCGGACTTGGAGAGGTTCGCATCTGTTTCCATTCTGCAGGCCGGAAGGAAGACGGGAAGGTCGATGCAATTCTGCAGAAAACCGTGCAGATGGTCAGCGAACTTCACGATGAAAAAGGAGTGGGCTATGGTGAGATAGCCATAGTAATCCGCAACAATGCACCCGGCGAGAAAATAGCTGACGCACTGCTGGCCCGGGGCATACCGGTCATATCTGACGACTCACTTTCGGTGAACAATTCCATAGTGGTCCGCAAAATAGTATCAGTGCTGGCTTCGGTGGAAAACCCTAAGAATCAGGCTTCCGGATATCTTGCCCGTTCCATCGGCTTCGTCCCGGGCAAGGGGGAGTCTTCGCTTCTTT
>JALFCH010000011.1 GCA_022771245.1 Rikenellaceae bacterium
GTCCCCGTTTCGGTCGGCATTCCTACCGTCCGTATAGATTCCCTTGCAGTCGGAGGGGAATAGTCCGGCACCGCACAGCTCCTAAATCAATAGAGGTAATATCTTGAAGATTTTTCTTTGAACGGGGCAGCATCGGCTTCCCAATAAGCTTTTATATCAGAGACCAGGTGGCGGCGGGCAAATGCCGTACGCACATAGTCAGAGCCGCAAACTTTGTCAAAAGCTCCGCACTTGGTGGAAGGGGTGAACGGCAGATGGTCGGGGAAGAGAGCAGCTATAGCCTGGAGTACATAAAACTGAACCAGGGTGAGGCTGGCGGCCTGATAATCCGTGAAGAAATACTGCACTCCCTGAATCAGTTTGCCGGCCCTGGATCCAGAAAAAGGCTTGTACCATATGGTGCGGAAAGCCACTCCGGGAAGATTGCAGGAATCCAGTTCAGCCTTGAGTGCATCTGCATCAATCCATTCTGCAGCAAAGACTTGGAAAGGAAGAGTGTAACCCACGCCTATCTGCAGAAGACCTGAAATCTCACCTGCAATTCCGGCCGAAGCATAATACTGCGGAGTCTCACAGAAAGGTATGTTCGGAGAAGGCAGAACCCAGGGCAAGCCCGTATCTTTATAGAGCATATCCCTTGTCCAGCCCTCCATAGGCACCACGGTCAAGCGGCACACCGAAGGCTTCTGATTGCCCTTCTGTCCGCAGTTCAGACCTTCGGAATTAATCATCAGGGCCAGTTCTCCGACTGTCAGTCCATATATATAAGGTATCTTGTACTGGCTGATGAACGAATGGAAACCGTCTCTCACCAGCGGCCCCTCAACCTTGTTCCCTCCAAGAGGATTGGGTCTGTCCAGCACCACCACTTCTATGTCCGCCTCTGCACAAGCCTCCATAACCAGTCCCAGAGTGCTGATGAAAGTATAGGACCGCACTCCCACATCCTGAATGTCATACACCACCACATCCACTCCCTTGAGCATCTGAGCTGTGGGCTTGCGTGTGGCTCCGTGCAGGGAATACACAGGCAAACCGGTGCGCGGGTCCGTTTCATTCTCCACCATTGCACCGGCATATTTGTCTCCGCGCACCCCGTGTTCCGGGGCATACAGAGCCACCAGATTCACCTGCGGGGATTCATAGAAGATGTCCACAGTCGATTTGAGATTGCGGTCCACCCCTGAAGGATTGGTCACCAGCCCCACACGCAAACCCTGCAATATCTCGAAATCCCTGTCCCGGAGCACCTCCAATCCGGTTTTGACCCGGGCCTCAAGACCAAGGCACAAGAATAGGCACAATGCGGCAGAGAAGAGTTTCTTCAAGCGAGGACATTTTTTTGTTACCGCGCAGGAGCACAATTTATTTTTTCCCATAATCTTCATCTATGTTCAGGAGGAAAGTAACCCCGACGGTCACCAGACAGCACAGGCCCACCAATATGAAAAACCCGGTGTAGCCGAGCAATTCCTGCAGATAGCCCGCAACCAGTCCCGGAAGCATCATACTCAATGCCATAAATGCCGTACACAGTGAATAGTGCGAAGTTTTGAATTCCCCTCTTGAGAAATATATCATATATAACATATAGGCGGTGAATCCGAATCCGTAGCCGAATTGGTCCAGGCAAATGAATACCGAAGTCACCCATATCGATTCGCTTTGGAATATGCTCAGGCCTATGAATGCCAGGCTGGGAACGGCAAGGGAAAGCGCCATTGGCCACAGACATTTCTTGAGGCCCCATTTGGAAACCGCCATTCCTCCAAGTATGCCACCTGCAAGCAAGGCAATGGTACCCGCAGTACCATAGACCGTACCCACCTGGGCAGTCGAAAGCCCGAGTCCTCCATCCTCCGCAGTTGCCAGCAGGAAAGGATTCAGCATTTTCACGAGCAGAGCCTCCGGAAGACGGTACAAAAGCATAAAGGTCACTGCCACCGGCACACCCGGCTTACGGAAAAAAGTACTTATACTCTGTCTCACCCCCTTGATAATCCGGGAGACCGTCTGTCTTTCCTCCTTTTTCTCCGGGTGCGGCAGATTGAACAGGTGCCATATTGTCACTACACTGAAAATCAACGCAGTGGCAAGAAGAGTATAGGACCAGGCTTTAGGGACAGATTCCGTCATTGTCTCCAGTTTTCCTGCAATCACGACCAGAACGCCCTGACCGAAAATAGACGCAAGGCGATAGAAAGTACTCCTCACCCCCACGTATATGGATTGTTCGCTTTCCGAAAGTGCGAGCATATACAGTCCGTCGGCTGCGATATCGTGAGTGGCGCTTGCAAAGGCTGTAATCCAGAAAAGTATGACTATCAGGGCATAAGTCTTGGACGGGATGGTCAGGGCAACGAGTATGAAAGACAGGGAAATGATAATCTGCATAGCAATCACCCACCATCTTTTGGTGCTGACCACGTCCACGAGCGAACTCCACACAGGCTTGATCACCCAAGGCAGATAAAGCATACTGGTGAGCAGGGCCATCTCCCCGTTGGGCATTCCCATACGGTTGAACATAATCACCGAAATGTTATTTACCACGAAATATGGAATACCCTCAGCGAAATAGAGGGTAGGCACCCAGAGGGAAGGGGATATCCTATTCGATTTATTCTTCATGAGAAACCAGATTGTCCGGACATTCCGAAAGTTCGGCCTGCGGATAATAATGATTCAGAATGTCTCTATAACGGCAGGATTGGAGAGCCATCACGGCCGCCCCACATTGACACAGTCCCACTCCGTGTCCCCAACCCCTGCCTTTGAACAGCACGGTACCACGGTCTGTAAACTCCACGGTGAAGGCGGAAGACTTGAGATGAGTTTCGGAGAGTATCCTCCTGATTTCCAACTCCTTGCCCACCGTGAATGAAGCTTCGGTCCCCTCCACCCCAAGTTTGTAAATCCTGCCGGAAGGACCTTTCTCCAGGACTTTCAGCCCGGTCAGCCGGCCTATGTTCCTGCCACTTTTCCGGGTGATTATTTCAGAGAGCTCCCCGAGGTCGTATTCCTGGGTCCAGGTGTAGAAATCCCCGGTCTGGCGGTCGTAATTGTTGAAAATTCGGGCAAGTATGCTGCGGTCTGCCAATGAGCAGTAAGGCACGGCTACCGTCCCGTCAGGCAGCAGCGTCCCCACAGGAAGATGTCCCGGAGTGTCAGGCAGGGCTTGGAGATAAGGTCTATCCTCCCCTTCCCAGCAGCTGCTGTAAAGTTCCGACATCCAGCCGCAGCATTTGGAAAACCTTGCATCACAAAGCTTTCCCCCATACAGAAGCACCTGTCCCCAAGTCTGGTCCACAGCCTTCTGGGCTGCAGTTGCAGAGGATTCCGAAACTCTCGTAAGCCCCTGATATCTTTGACAATGGTCATCTGCGCAAACATCGTAGAGACGGTGGTCGAAATGGTCGTAACAACGCACATAATCCAAGACAGATCCCCCATCATTCCCGCCGTGTCTGAGTGTATCCACAAGAGTCACCAGTTCTCCTACCGTGCTGCAACGGGGCATATTTGCAGAGACAACTGACTGCTCCGCCTGCTTTTCCCTGCGCCTGAGAATCTGGCTCATAACCCAGGAACGCGAAATGACAGCGTGGGCTTTCAGGAACTCTTCCGGAGAATCAGGACTCATTTCCGAAGAAATCACGCTCAACAGATAATCTTCCACCCCGACTATGTTGATTGCCGTGAGGGAATTGTTCTCAACTATTATTTTAAGGGTGCCGGCAAATTTCTGTGTCTCCTGCCGTTCCCAATGGAAGCCCTTGCCTATGGTGACTCCGTGCAATTCGAAAGTGGGCTCCGCAAAGAAGGTGGAAGGGGTCTGCTCTTCAAAGAAAAGTTCATCGTACAGTGTTCCGTCATAGTCAATCTTGCCCTCCCGGAAGGTTGCAACCCGGGTACCTCCCCCGTCCGGGTACATACGGAATTCGATGCGGTCGGCAGACATTATGCCCACACTGATGTGAGGCTGAACACGGGTGAGTCTTCGGACTATTCTCTGCTCGTCTTCCCTTGGAAGAGTGACTTCCTTGAGCACTTCGGTCAGAAGTTTTTCATCAAGTTTGCGGAAATCCTCCTCCACGGGGGCTATGAGGTAACCTCCCATATCGGCACACCCGGGACTCATAGTCAAGTGGTCGTCTCCCTCCGAAAAATAATGGTGGGAACGGTGGCGGGTACGGAAAATTATGATTGAACGGAATTCGCCGCCGGAATACCAGCTTATCAGGTTGAAAAGAGGCTCGCTCTCGCCTTCGGGAATTTCGGTGCAGTCAAGCAGGCGGTAGAAGAGTTTTGCCGCTGATTTTGAGGTGCTTGCCCGGAGCACGAATATGCCTGTCAGGTACTTTCCGTAATGGTAGAGTGAGGCATCCCGGACTCGGGTGAGATATTGCAGGGCACAGGAGTCCACCTCGGGAACGGGGTTGGCCAGACTGCTGTCACAGACAGGAAGCCCCGGTTCAGAGGATGTCAGAAGTTTTTCCACATCTGCTTCCAGAGGCATTATCCCGGAAGGACAAGCCTGAAAATGATGGTGGTCCGGAGCAGAAGCCCCCGAATGTGGACCGTTATAGAAGAAAGTATAGCCCTGATACTTCCTGGACAGATCCAGAATGTCAATATAGCGTTTCCAGATGGACTGGGGCAAATGTTTGGACAGGGCAATGACCAGATGTTCCGGAAAAATCGGATAGGGATTCAGAAGTATGTCATATTTCTTGCCCTTGCGCCCGTCAAAACGCATATAGGTCTGTTCCGGGAAACGGTTGCACAGGAAGCAAGGCCTTGCTGCAATCGAAGACTTGTCCAACTTGGCTGCGGAAGAAATCATTCTTGCCGGGTTATGCTGAAGCACCACATCCAGTCCCCCGATGTTCAACTTGCGTGTCTGCACCAGCTTCAGCGCCCTGAAATTGCCACAGGCCATAGGCCAGTGCGAGAGTTGGTCATTCACAAACTTGCGGATTTCTCCCTGGTTATTCTGCTGCTGTTTTCCCATATCGTTCTCCTCGCCTTAATTGCCTGGACTTCAATTCGATGGTTCGAATGCTGTCCTTATAGTAATTATTCCGGTTAAGCCTCTCCAGACTGAGATTGGAGTCGGAATTGCCGCCCCAGCGCCTGCAGAAATAGAGATTTTCGAAAATTCGCCCTATGCGGTACATTCCGGACAGACGCAAGGCCGCCGCATAGTCCTCCCCATAACTGACATTGGGCATAGGGTAGAGTTCGAGCAAGTCTGTGCGGAAAGCCCTCGGTGCACCGAACCCATTGATACGCAATGCATTGTTATGCCCGTTAGCATCAGTCCACTCACGATGGTCTATCAGACCCGGGGGCAGAGGATTGAGGTTGAAATCGACTATGGTATAGGAACCTATGACCATTGCCTTCTCTCCGTTCCCGAACTCCGACACTATGCGAGCAAGACTGTCCGGCCCCGAATAAATGTCGTCACTGTCGAGTTGTACAGCATATTTTCCGCAATATCGGCTCTGTACTGCAAGATTCCAGCAGCCGCCAATGCCCAGGTCCTTGCGGGAAGGAGTCAGAACCACGAGACGGTCGTCCTTGCGGGCTATGTCTCTGAGAATCCGCGAGGTGCCGTCAGTGGAATGATTGTCCACCACTATGACATTGTATGAAAAAGCGGTTTGCTGTCCCAAGGCGCTTTGCACGGCATCCGCAATGGTCTTCTCCCTGTTCAGAACCGGTATGATGACCGAGGCCTCGACGGCGTAATCGTCTCTGGAGATTGCCGGAGGCGGAGGGGGAAGCGGAAGACAGGCTCCGATACGTTCCAAATGCCTCGTACAAGCCTTCTCCATCTCAATTTGAATCTCCCTGTTGGAAGCCTTCACATAAGCGAACTGCGCTTCTTCCTCCGTTGCTGCAGGCTTTGCCGATTCTGTGTACAGTTCTTCCTTAAGGTGGACTATGTTCCCCATTCTCAAACGGAGGTCGTAGAGGGCAGCATACCCGTAGTCCTCCCCTGTTTCCTGCACTCCCCGGGAAAATGAAGATGCCCGGAAAAGCACCACGGGACCGAAATCGAAATCATCCCTCAGAGCTCCATCCTGGCAGTCTATGCGGGGATGTGGACAGAGGTGTCCATCGACTATCTCCCTGCTGTCAGCATAGACCATATCTGCACTGCAGTCTTCAGCCACTGCCGCCATCCGCCTGATTTCCGGCTCTGCCATATCCACACAAAATTCCTCATTGTTCCATAAGAGGTAGTCGGCATCAACAATTGGGAGAGCCAAGTCCCGGAGCCTGTCCGAGGAGCAGAGCCAAGGGGTGGATGCTTTGATTATCTTCATATTACGAAACATTAGCAATACTACAACAACGACAGAAGTTTATGCCTGATACGGCGGAATTCCTGCTCAAAATTCGGAGTGAACACATCCTTGCCCATAAACCCGTCTATTTCTTCAAATGTCCAGAAACGCCCTTCGGATATTTCATCCGGATTCGGCCGCAGGTCAAAACTTCCGACAGCAGCGAAGATGTTCACGAGTTCGGCTTCCACACCTGAATTGTAGGTATAACTGCCTATGTAAATCGGATTGAAACGGGTGAGGCTCAACTCTTCAGCCGCTTCACGCATAAGGGCTTCGGCTATGTATTCCCCATAATCCACGTGACCGCCCACGGAGGTGTCCCATCTGCCGGGAAGCAGGTCTTTATTGTCGGAACGCTTCTGCAGATACAGTCTGGCCTGGCGGTCCAGCACGTGCAAATGCACCACGGGATGCAGCAGTTTAGTCCCGGAATGACAATAATCCCTACAGGCGCGGCCGATTACGACACCTGATTCTTCCACAACGGGAAGGTATTCCCCGCAGGTTACGTCGCCGCCGTCTGCTTTAATCCCCGGGAACAAAGGAGCGGGACCTATGGGATATATGAGTTCAAACATCAGAGCTTAAAGTTTATAATCCGGAGTTCTTCTTCGGTGTAAAGCAAAGAGTCCACAAAGGCCGGGGAGGTGTGTGCAAGTATTATGAAACCGCCTATAACCACGACTGCCACCGCCACTGCCACTGCCGCCGTTATGCCTATAACTCGCCATATTTTCCTGCTCTTGACAGGCGTGTCGGACGGAATCGTCTCGGTGTGAGCCGGCTCGGTTGGCGCAGATTCGGTTGGTGCCGATTCGGCTGGCGTCGATTCGGTTGGCGCCTGCTCGATTGGCGTCGATTCGATTGGCGTAGATTCAGTTGGAGTTGGCTCGATTGGCATCGATTCGGCAGGAGTCGATTCGGCAGACGTCGATTCGGCAGGCTCCGGCTCCGGTCCATTCAGAATGGATTCAAGTGCCCCGACAGTCCGATTGATGTCCTCGGGACTTTCCTTGCGGGCCTTCAGAGAAAGCGGCTCCAGGGAAAAGCCCTCCGGGAAGATGTCCAGGCCCTCATCTGCAACGAAGAATATATTATTCTCCCGCGTTGCCCTCAAGCGTCCCAACCCCGGGAAGACAACAGTCTTCTTCGCAAACAGAATGGCCTTGAGTTCAGTCAGAAATTCCACAAGCACCTTCTCCGCAATCTGTTTGTCCACATTATTGGAGGCCGCATACAAATCCACCAGCAGAGTATCCGACGGGCCGCTGCATCTGAATGAAAGTTTGCGGTAAGGAGGATTGATAGTGTAACCCCTGTCCGTAAAAGTCGCCGGAACCATTTCGGCAACGAAACACCCCAACCCCGGAAGCGACAGGCTGTCGTTCTCGAGAATGAGGCCGTAAACCATTTGCGAAAGAAGGTCTATGTTCATAGGATCGTGTTTGACGGTAAAAGGAATCAGATTCTTGCACTATTTGGTAATCCTCAAAAAATAAACTGCATCATCTTTGAAAATCTGACCTCGAAAATCCAATTCAAGTCTGACGCAACTTAATTTTTTCATATTACTTGATGATGTATTCGTAAGGCAATCTTGCATAAATTTTTCCCGTGTCCGTACACTTCAACGGAGCAAAAGCCCTTTCCACAGCCTCGAATGGGGTACCTGCAAACACGAGCGGGGTATTTGTCCCCTGGAATGCCGCAAGTATGCTCTCGAGAGGAGTCTGCGGTGCCGGATACCTTGCTATATGGAAGTTCTGATATGAAGTGCTGCCGTCAGCCTTGAAAGCAGCCATATTCAAGGCATCTTCCAGCCCGCCGATTTCATCCACAAGTCCGATTTTGAGAGCATCAGCACCTGCCCACACGCGTCCCTGAGCTATGGAATCCACATAGGTCTTGCGCAATCCCCTGCCGTCAGCCACTATGGAAGTGAACTCCTCATAGATATTCTCCACACTCTTTTGGGCATAAGCCGTCTCGTCTTCATCCAGAGGCCGCATCGAGAAATACATATCGCTGTGGCGGTTGGAATTCACATTTGTCACATTGATGTGCGCAAGGTCTTTCACAGCCTTTCCGAAATCAGGGATGAGGCTGAAAACGCCTATTGAACCTGTCAGAGTCGTAGCATCGGAGAAGATATAGTCACTCTCGGCCGAAATCCAATATCCTCCGGAAGCAGCATAGTTTCCATAGGATGCGACCACTGGCTTGGACTCGCGCAGAAGCTGAAGTTCCCGGCGTATCTTGTCGGAAGCCAACACACTTCCTCCCGGAGAATTCACCCTGAGAACCACAGCCTTGACCATATCATTGGCCCGCACTTGAGCTATCATTTCAGCAAAGGTGTCTCCCGCCACATTCTGGGGGTCATCGCTTCCGTCAACAATCTCACCATCGGCATAAATCACTGCAATCTGGTTGGTTCCAAAGACCGGAGCGGAGGTGCGTGCAATGGTGTAATCCTCGAAAGGAATGAATTGCACGTCGTTGAAATCTTCCACCATATAGAGGTCGCAAAGCTTCTGCTTCCTGTCCTCTCTGCCAAGTTGGGCATCTGCAAGTCCTGCCTCCACAAAATCCTCCGGTTCCACGAGAGAAAGATTGTCCACAAGCGCATTGAAATCTTCAGGAGAAATATTCCTGGAAGCGGCGATATCGGACACCCAACTGTTCCATATCGAAGATATCATAGCGTGAGTCTGTTCATAATTCTCCTTGCTTATCCGGTTCTTGATATACATTTCTCCGGCCGATTTGTATTTGCCGTGACGTATCAACTGCATATTCACTCCCAACTTGTCGAGCAGGTCCTTGAGAAAAAACATCTGGGAAGACAGACCCAATACCATATTCATACCCCCTTTGCTGGCTGTAACATACACCTTGTCAGCAGCACTCGCGAGATAATAACTGGCATTGGAAGGATTCTCGACGAAGGAAATCACCGCCTTGCCGCTCTCCCGGAATTTGAGGATGGCCTTGCGGAGTTCCTCTATGTCGGCAATCCCGGCAGACACTCCGTCCGGTCTCATATAGATATACTTGACGCCCGGGTCTTCTGCCGCTATGTTCAAGGCCTGGATTGCACTCAGCAGGCTCAAGGTCTTGACCTTCAGATTTGCCTGCATAAGAGAGGAGACATCCATAGGATTTTCCTTTTCTGCAATGACGAAATTG
>JALFCH010000042.1 GCA_022771245.1 Rikenellaceae bacterium
GCATTGCCCTGCTGGTGGACAAGGTGTCAATCATAGTAATTGGCATATCCAGCGTCATCCTCGGAATAGCAGTGAATTACCCCCTGCATCTGATAGCCCATTCGGAACATCAGAGGGATATGCGCCAGGCCGTGAAGGAAATCTTTATGCCTCTGCTGGTGGGCAATATCACCACGGTCGGCGCCTTCCTTGCCCTGGTGCCACTCCAGGCCACAGCTTTGAGGCACCTCGGCATTTTCGCCTCCCTTCTGCTTCTGGGCACCATACTTTTCGTGCTGCTCTACCTCCCGCACTTTGTCCGGACGGGGGAGAAGGCCAGTCGCAAAAGCCGTTTTCTGGATGCCGTGGCCGGGTTCTCGCCTGAGAATCACCGCAGCCTGATCTGGGTTTCGCTTGTGCTGACTGTCGTTTTCGCATTTTTCAGCTTCCGCACGGAGTTTGACTCCAATATTTCCAACATCAATTATATGACCGACCGGCAGAGGGAGGATATGGCCTATTTCCAGAACCTTTTCGCCCGCAGCAAATCTGCCAGAGAGGTCTATGTGCTTTCTTCCGGCGCGGATTTCGATTCGGCTCTTTCGGAACATTCCGCCAACTGCAGCATTACGGACAGCCTTTGCAGGGCCGGACTGGTGGCGGGGTGCAAGTCTGTATCACCATTCCTGGTCAGTAGGCAGGCCCAGGAGCTCAGGCTGAAAGACTGGTCCCGATTCTGCGAGCGGTACTCAGAGGTGCTTCCGGGAAAGATCGAGGAGGCAGCAGGAAAGGCCGGCTTTGCTCCGGGGGCATTTGCAGGTTTTTGCAGACTGCTCTCAGCCCCGGCTCCTTCCCCACAGCCATTGGAATATTTCTCCCCTCTGACCTCATCCCTGTTTGTGCAGAATCTCACTCAGACCGACGGGCTCTGCTATGTGGTGGACGTGCTGAGTGTGGAGCCTGAAAACATTGAGACCGTGAAGGGCTGCTATTCCAACAGCTTTGACGTGGCGGGTATGAACAGCGCCCTTTCCAACAATCTTTCGGATAATTTCAACTATATAGGCTGGGCCTGCTCGCTGATAGTATTCTTCTTCCTGTGGTTCTCCTTCGGACGGCTTGAACTCGCGATAATCGCCTTTCTCCCTATGGCTGTGAGCTGGGTGTGGATACTCGGCATAATGGGCCTTTTCGGAATCAAATTCAACATAGTCAATATCATACTTGCCACTTTCATTTTCGGACAGGGAGACGATTACACCATTTTCATGACCGAGGGCTGCCAGAGTGAATACACTTTCCGCAGACCTATACTCAAATCCTACAAGCATAGCATTTTGCAGTCCGCCCTGATTATGTTCATTGGCATAGGCTCGCTGATAGTGGCGCGGCATCCTGCAATGCACTCGCTTGCGCAGGTCACGATAGTCGGCATGTTTTCGGTGGTGCTGATGTCCTGGTTGATTCCTCCTTTCCTCTTCCGTTTCCTGACCACCTCCAAGGGCAAGGTGCGCCCATATCCCCTGACTCTTTCCCTGCTCTGGAAGGGGGCTCCGAAGACGCCTTATGACAGGGTTTGCGCTCGCTATATATACAAAGGTATGGAAATCAGCCGCAGCGTCAGACGCAATCTCCGCCGCCGTGAATCCGAGTTGAAAGCCATTCCTGAATCTGAGACCATCGAAATCACAGACGAAGGTTACGGAGAGTCCGCGATATATCTCGCCCTCATCCATCCTCAAAGCCGCATCCTCGCCCATATACAGGACGATGACCGCCGCACCGCAGCCAGGGTATCCGCAGACGGCTTTGTCGGCAATGTTGTTTTTGACTGAAAATTTTCCGTACCTTTGCAGGTTGTTTTTTGAGGATTACTTTATTCACTGACTATGAAACAACATATCTATAAATTGCTTTCGGATGCTCTTCCGACCGTGGATTTCGACCGGGACTTTCTGTTCGGGGAACTGGATTCCCTGGGCATAGCGACCATAATGATGTTGCTGGAGCGGGACTTCAAAATCCGCCTGAAGGTGGAAGATGCCACTCCGAGAAACCTGCGCAACATAGACTCGATAGTGAAGATGGTGGAAACCAAACTTGCTGAAAAATGATGACATTGGAACAGAGCATAGCTCTTCACGCATCCCGCACCCCAGACAAGATTGCCGTTGAATGTGCCGGAGACAGAATCACTTACGGGAACCTATGGAATGCTATAGTGGAGCGTTCCGAAGAACTGAAGGCAGCGGGACTGATGGAAAACCGTCCCTATGTCTTCCGCGCCACCCAGAACATAGCCTTCGTTGTGACATATTGTGCCGTGCATTATCTCGGGGCCATTGCGGTTCCTCTTGAGAATCAGGCACTTGAGATGAATTTCCAGGCTGTCCGTGATGAAGTGGAATCCTGCAGTTTCGCCCCTGACATTGTGGACATACTCTACACCACAGGCACCACCGGCAAGTCCAAGGGAGTGATGCTTTCCGAGACTGCACTGACTTCCTGCGCAGACAATTTCATCTGCGATATGCATTTCACCCCGGAGTTGCTTTTCATCATCAGCGGTCCGCTCAACCACATTGCATCACTTTTCAAGATGCACCCGGTGCTCACTGTGGGCGGTACGGTCTGCATTTTAGACGGCCTCAAGGATATGAATGCCTTTTTCGAGGTGTTCAATCTGAATTATAACAAGTTCGCCACTTTTATGGTGCCTGCGAGCCTGCGTCTGATTATGCAGTTCTCATACGAGAAACTCTGCTCCCTTGCCGACAAAATTGACTTCATAGAGACCGGTGCCGCACCGATTACCCAGACCGATATGGAACTGCTGGCTAAGGCGTTGCCACATTCTCGTCTCTACAACACTCTCGGAGGTACGGAAATCGGCGCTGTCTGCACCTACGACTTCAATGACGGCCGCCATATGGAAGGCTGCATAGGAAGGCCTATGAAAAATTCCACCGTTGAGGTCACGGAAGACGGTAGCATCATAGTTTCCGGAAAGACGATTATGAGCGGCTATGTGGCTGATCCTGAGTCCACTGCAAAGGTGCTGCAGAACGGGAAAATCTATGGGGCGGACCTCGGATATGTGGACGGGGAAGGGCTTATTCACCTGACCGGCCGCCGAGGGGACATAATCAACGTGGGCGGATTCAAGGTAAACCCCGTGGAGGTGGAGAATGCCGCTGCCTCGCACCCTGCCGTCAAGGACTGCATCTGCATTGCGGCCCAGCATCCGGTAATAGGGACGGTGCTCAAACTGCTCGTAGTGCTGTCAGAAGGGGCAGAACTGGACAAGAGGTCCATTGCCCTGCACATCAAGGAGAGGCTGGACAGTTTCAAGGTGCCGACTTATTATGAGGCTGTGGATGCCATCAGGCGGACCTACAATGGCAAGCCTGACAGGAAATACTATCAGAAATAGATGTTAAGTAATCTGAGGCAACTTATTATTTTCATATTACTAATTGTGGTCATCTGGCCCTGCATTTTCAATAAATTATGTTCAGTTTGTTCAGGAAAAGGGAATATTCCGTGCGTGGCCCTCAGGGCGGCATAGACATAAAAATCACTCTCCCGGAAGGCTTCGATGCTGCGACCGGCAAATGCCCTATGGCTGTGCTTATGCACGGGTTTATGGCATCCAAAAGATGGAAACCCATTCCGACCATAGCTGCTGAACTTGCTTCTCGAGGGATAGCCAGCATAAGTTTCGATTTCGATGCCCACGGCCGCAGTGAAGGCAAGTTCATTGATATGAAACTTTCCACTGAAATTGCTGATGCACAAGCTGTTGTGGAATATGCAAGAGCCTTGCCCTATGTTTCGGAGCTCTATTTTGTGGGACATTCCCAGGGTGGGGTGGTGGCCGGTATGTTGGCGGGTAAACTGTCCCGGGAAGGTCAGGCTCCCGATGCTCTCGTGCTCTTGGCTCCAGCTGCAGTGCTAAAGGATGATGCCATCAAGGGCCAGTGTATGAATGCCAAGTATAACCCTGAGAATCCCCCTGAGTATGTGAGCGTTATGTTCCACAAACTGGGACGAGGTTTTATTCAGGAAGCCCAAAAGATGCCGATTTACGAGACTTCTTCAGCCTACAAGGGACCTGTCTGCATTATCCACGGCACAGACGACAAAATCGTTCCGGTTTCCTACTCTGAACGCTACTGCGAAATCTTCCCCGGTGCAGAATACAACCTCCTCGAAGGCGAGGGGCATATGATGACCGGAGCTGCCGTCGCACCTCTTGTGGGGCAGTTCCTCTCCCGATAGACTGCTATTCTATATAGTAATCCTCAAAAAATAACCTGCATCATCTTTGAAAATCTTTTCGGTCCATATTTCCTCCCTCATCAGTCACATAGCTACGGCTATGCTCCTTCTTCGGGTGAGAATCTGACCTCGAAAATCTAATTCAAATCTGAGGCAACTTATTATTTTTAAATTACTTAGCACCACATAGATATACAAATTTTCTCATTTGATGCAAGTTTTTATGCAAAAGCCCCCGGATTACTCCGAGGGCCGTGGCCGGTGCCTGTGTGATAATCAAGCGAACTTTATGGCCGTCAGTTCCTTAGCAAAGCGGTCAACTCCGCTCTGAATCTTGTCGATGGTCTTGCGGCTTGGCTTGCGTCTTCCGTGAAGGAAGTGGCCGAGCTGTGCCTGGCTAACTCCGGTGATCTTCTCCAGCCCAGAGAGGGAGAAGATACCTGCATACTCGGAGAGGAAGCTGGCCGTATCGTAGCGGAAATCAAAATCTACATCCTCGAACTCATTGCCGGCAGAGATATAGTCCTGCTTTATCGCTTCGAAGGTTCCGAGAAAGTCCTCTATGGTCTCCTCGACGGTTTTTCCTTCCCCGATGCACCCGAACTCAAGCGGAGTATCCCCGATGTAGGCAGAATACCCGTATTCGGATTTCTCAATAAATACTGTACATTTCCTCATAACTCAATACCTAACTTTTGAGCAGCTTGCGTTCTAATTCGTTGTATTTCATAGAGCTCCTAGATTATCACACTACAAATGTAGGAATTTTCCTACAATTTGCCAAGTATTTTTCTTATTTGATGCAAGGTTTTTTGTATAAAGGGCGCTTGGGGCGATAGATCTCCGGCTTGTCGTATGGCCGCTTCAGGTAGATTGTGGTCACCTCCGGACAGTTCCTCTCCCGATAGACTGCTATTCTATATTGTGACCGGCTTTCTTCTGAAACTCTTCGCAAGCCGGATGCGATTTGTGACAGTCTGCTGACAAAATTGTGACATTATTTGGTGCATAATGGTATAGGTATCTTTTATTTGACTAAATTTGTGAGCAATTGGAGTGTATCTCCAATATGATAGCAAGTAAAAGAATTCATCAAATATCATTATGGCCAAAGTCAATTCGGCTGACGTCGGGTTTGAAAAACAAATCTGGAACGCAGCAGACCTATTGAGGGGAAGTATGGATGCTTCCGAATACAAACATGTAGTCCTCGGGCTTATTTTCCTGAAATACATTTCTGACAGGTTTGAACAGAAATACAGAGACCTTGTTGCTGAAGGATATGGCATGGAGGAAGATAAGGACGAATATACAGCGGAGAACATCTTCTTTGTCCCTCAGGATTCCAGATGGAGTGTTATTGCCTCGGCTGCACATACACCTGAAATTGGAAAGGTCATTGACAACGCAATGGTACTCATTGAAAACGAAAACCCAAGGTTAAAGGGAGTTCTTCCAAAGAACTTTGCCCGTCCGGAACTGGATAAGCAGAAGCTTGGTAATGTCGTTGATCTGTTCACCAATATCAACATGAAGGAGCATGGTGACAGCAAAGATATTCTCGGAAGAACGTATGAGTACTGCCTGTCGATGTTCGCTTCAGCAGAAGGAAAGAATGCAGGCGAATTCTACACCCCGTCTTGCATAGTTCGTACACTGGTAGAAGTTCTCAAACCATATCATGGACGAGTATTTGACCCGGCCTGCGGTTCTGGAGGTATGTTTGTCCAGTCTGCTAAATTCATTGAAAGGCATCAGGGTAAAATCAATGATATTTCTGTCTTTGGCCAGGAGTACAACCCTACTACTTGGAAAATGGCCCAGATGAACTTGGCAATTCGTGGAATAGAGGCGAATCTTGGTGAATACAATGCTGATTCATTCCTCAATGATCGGCATCCATCATTGAAAGCAGATTTTGTGATCGCGAATCCACCTTTCAACATGAGTGATTGGGGCGCAGATAAACTTCAGGACGATGTCAGATGGAAATACGGAATTCCACCCGCAGGAAATGCCAACTTTGCCTGGATGCAGCATATGATACATCACTTGTCGCCAAAGGGGAAGATTGGATTGGTGCTTGCAAATGGTGCGCTCTCTTCACAGTCCGGAGGCGAAGGCACAATCAGGGAGAATATCATAAAAGATGATCTCGTTGAGTGTGTCGTTGCTATGCCGGATAAGCTTTTCTATTCTACGGGTATTCCAGTGTCGCTCTGGTTCTTGAATCGAGATAAGAAGCAAAAGGGAAAGACAGTCTTCATTGATGCCAGGAATATGGGTACAATGGTGACAAGAAAGCTTCGAGAGCTTACTGAAGAGGATATCCTGAAGATAGCAGGGACATACGACGCGTATGTAGAAGGACAGCTTGAAAATGAGAAAGGTTTCTGCGCCGTTGTCACCACTGAGGACATAGCCAAACAGGATTATATTCTTACTCCGGGAAGATATGTCGGCATTGCTGAGACTCAGGATGATGGTGAGCCTTTCGAAGAAAAGATGACACGACTGACGACAGAACTCGGTGAACTGTTTGAAAAGTCCCATGAGCTTGAGGCCGAGATTAAGAAGCAGCTTGCATCTATTGGCTTTACAATCAAATAAAGGCTCTCTTTCCCTTAAATATCAACTAATTACATATTTACAGGGAAATGAAAGAAAAGTTAATTCAAGAAGTGACGGACGGTATGTCGGAAGCACTCACGGTGGAACAGATTACTCAGCTAAACAGTGTATTGCTTCAGGTGATAAGCAAATACACTGTTATTGAGGATGGGGACAAGGTCAAAGAAGATTTTGCCTCCAACACCAGATTGCTGGAAATCTTCCTGTCTGCGAAATTGGTAGAAGGTTGTTCTCAAAAGACAATCAAATATTATGAGACAACGGTGAAGCAGCTCTTCAAGTATATGCCAAAATCACTGAAAGAGTACACTACGGATGATTTACGGGCTTACCTGGCAGTGTTTCAGAAGAAGCATAAATCAAGCAAAGTAACGATTGACAATATCCGAAGAATCTTCTCGTCGTTCTTCTCTTGGCTTGAGGATGAAGATTTCATTATCAAGAGTCCTGTGCGAAGGATACACAAGGTAAAAACCGGCGAACAGGTAAAGGAGTGTATTTCAGATGAGAACCTTGAGAGGCTGAGGGACAGGTGCAAGTGTCCACGGGATCTGGCAATCATCGATATGCTTGCTTCTACCGGAATGCGTGTGGGGGAGCTTGTTAAACTCAATAGGAATGACATAAATTTCTCTGAAAGAGAGTGTATTGTCTTCGGTAAAGGAAACAAGGAGAGGATAGTTTATT
The DNA here is from genome assembly GCA_022771245.1 of Rikenellaceae bacterium. GTDB lineage: Bacteria > Bacteroidota > Bacteroidia > Bacteroidales > UBA932 > Cryptobacteroides. Next base: position 7,579 of record JALFCH010000042.1, read on the forward strand.
TCAATGCCAGGGCAAAGTTGCACTTACAGGAGTATCTGGCCACCAGAAAGGATAAGAATCCCGCTTTGTTCGTTTCGCTTGATAAGCCACATTCCAGGCTGCAAATATCCGGAGTGGAGATGAGGCTCAGGGACTTGGGACGTTCTCTCAAGATTCCGAGAATTCATCCTCATAAGTTCAGACGGACTCTTGCTACAACAGCCATTGACAAGGGTATGCCTGTAGAGCAGGTGCAGACGCTTCTGGGACACGTGAAGATAGACACGACTATGCGTTATGCTATGGTCAATCAGACAAATGTTAAACTCTCACATCGCAAATTTTTAGGGTAATGCTCACTGTGCGCTCAAATATCTCAAGGGGGAATCGTACTCTGCGTCAAAAGGCGCAGGGAAATCATAATTTGCATAATCTCGCACAAGAGTTATTTAATAATAATATTGCTGAAAATGCATGTCGCTCAAGTGGTTGGAGGTCTGCTTCATTGTTAGACATCGCAGAATATTTAAACGGCCTTGCAATGCAAAAGTATCCAGCAATCAATGGCGAGTTTAGTCTGCCCGTCCTAAAGATTAAAGAACTGGGACAACAAGCTTGCGATGCAAATAGTGATAGGTGCACAGAATCAATTCCGGATCAGTTTATCGTAAAAGATGGGGATCTCATATTTTCATGGTCAGGAACATTGTTAGTAGATTTTTGGTGCGGCGGGAAATGCGGTTTAAATCAGCATTTATTTAAAGTTAGTTCTGATATGTATCCTAATTGGTTTGTCTATTTCTGGACAAAGCATCATTTAGATAGATTCATCCGCATCGCGAAGGATAAGGCAGTCACAATGGGCCATATCAAAAGAGGGGATCTTGGCAAAGCGGAAGTTGTTATACCAGAAGACGCTGTTATGAAGAAACTTAATGGTGAAATAGCGCCATTAATCTCAGAGTGTATCGAAAGACGTATCGAGAATCGTAAATTACAGAGTATTCGCAATTCGTTATTGCCAAAACTTATGTCAGGAGAG
>JALFCH010000054.1 GCA_022771245.1 Rikenellaceae bacterium
ATAGCTTCCGTCAAAGAAATTGCCGCAATAGAACTGCAGACCCGGCTGGTCGGAATAGACCTCCATCACGCGGCCGCTTTCAGGCTCACTGAGTTCGCATACCTTGTGCAACTGTCCGTCGGCAGGGGTGTCCAGCACCCAGTTGTGGTCGTAACCGCCTCCAAAAGCAAGCTGCTGATGTGCAGTCCCGACTCTCTCCCCTATCGCGTGAGGCTCGCGGAAATCGAAAGGAGTGCCCTCCACCGGCATAATCTCTCCGGTCGGGATGAGATATTTGTCCACAGGGGTGATGCCCGAAGCCGGGATGGTGAGGATGTGGTCGAGGATTGTGCCTCCCTTGCTGCCTCGGAGATTGTAGAAGGCGTGGTTGGAAAGGTTCACCGGAGTGGCCTTGTCCGTGGTTGCCTCATACTTGATGTCAAGAGCATTGTCCGGGGTCAGTGTGTAGGTGAGCAGGATGGTGAGATTGCCCGGGAAACCGTCGGAACCGTCAGGAGAAACGAGTTTCAGAGTTATTGAAGAAGGGGTGCGGGAGACGACGCTCCATTTCACCATATCCACTCCCTTGAGTCCTCCGTGCAGAGTCTGGCCGTTGTTGTTCTTCGGCAGATTGTAAGTCTTGCCGTCCAGTTCGAACTTGCCTCCGCCTATACGGTTTGCCACCCGGCCCACAGTTGCTCCAAGAAAGCGCTCTCCCTTGTTGTCCAGATATCTGAATATGTCATCATAACCTACCACGACATCATCCACGACTCCCTCACGGTCCGGAGCGAAGAGGGAAATAACCCTTGCACCGAAATCCGTCACCTGCATTGTGAGGTCGCCGCACTGGAGTTTGTAGAGATTGGTGTGACCGTAGCTGTCAACAGGGAATTCGCCGTGGAAGCTGTATGGAGAAACTATCGGCAATTCCGGAACATTCGCTGCCTCAATCACCCTGCGGTTTGCTTCCCGCACACGCTCTGCGTTCATTTTCAGCACCTTGCGGTCGTAGGTATAGAAACCGTTAACCTCGATTTCCACATCCGTGGTCTGGGTATAGACCGCAGCCGCACATTTGTCATTCTGCTTGATATCCAAGAGGTCGTTGGCGTAGGTCACATACATGTCGGTCACTGCCTCAGTGTCCTCAAACTGGATATAGCCCCAGTTACGTCCTGTTTCCCAAAGATGACCCTCAAGAGGATAACCTATGCCGCCGTATTCGCCCAAGACATTCACCATCCTGTCGTCCAGAATACGCATCTGAGGGTGAGGATAGTTATGTGTGTCGAGTATATCTCCGGCTCCTTCAATCCAGTTTCCGCCGGATGCTGCATTCACCAGACGGGTAGGGTCGAGAGCCTTGGTGTAGTCTGCCACGGCCTTGGTGTCGAACTGGCCCCAAGCCTCATTGAACGGAACCCACACCACTATGCACTGGAACTTCTTCACCTGGTTGATGATTTCGGTCCATTCCTTATAATAGTTGGCCTTAATTTTATCATTGATTGCCCAATAATCAGCACCGGACCCATAATAATCCTTGCCCTGGCCCCATTCTTCACGTTTGGCATAACAGCCGATGCTAGGCATATCCTGCCAAACCAACATTCCGAGACGGTCGCAGTCGTAGAACCATCTGGATGGCTCAACCTTGATATGCTTGCGTATCATATTGAAACCCAGCTCCTTGGTCTTTTCGATATCGAAAGCCATTGCCTCAGCAGTCGGAGCGGTATAGAGTCCGTCAGGCCACCAGCCCTGGTCCAGCGGGCCGAACTGGAAGAGGATTTCGTCGTTGAGAGCCAGTCTCTTCACTCCCGCCTCGTCCGCTTTTTCGGAAATCTTGCGCATTGCGGTATAGCCCTGAACGCTGTCTATGACCTTGCCGTCACGAAGAAGGGAAATCTTGAGACCGTAGAGATACGGGCTGTCCACGCTCCAAAGTTTAGGCTCCGCAATTCTGTTTATCACTTCTCCGTCTGCAGGCCCCTGTGCCTTGGCAACTGCAAAAATGCTACAGCCGGGCTTCTCGGGATTATAGCCTATTTTCGGACGGAGTACCTCAACCGCAATCTCGTCTCCTTCAGCCGCGCCTTCGCATACTGCCGTAACCGCTATTTCGCCCGTGGAGATGTCCGTGCGCACATTGTAGTCGGCTATATATCCGGCCTCCGGCACATTTTCCATCCATACAGTCTGCCATATTCCCGTCACAGGGGTGTACCATATTCCGTTCGGATTGCACACCTGCTTGCCGCGAGGGATGGACCAGGCAGGATCATCGGTCGGGTCGAAAACCCTCACTGCAATTTCTGCAGGGCCGTTTTTGAGTGCCTCGGTTACATCCAGACTGAAGGCTGTATATCCTCCGGTATGGCTGAGTGCAAGTTCACCGTTCACATAAACATCCGCAGCCCAGTCCACTGCATCGAAATGCAGGAGGGTCTTCTCCCACGACTCCGGACTTTCAATGGTGGTCCTGTACCAGAGCACCTCGTCCTTGCCCACTCTGCGGCCCACGCCCGAAAGCGAAGACTCCACGCAGAAAGGCACGAGAATCTGACCGTCAGCCTCCCCAATCATAGGCAGGCTTGCAGGAGTGATGGCATAGTCCCAAAGTCCATTGAGGTTCTTCCAGTCCTTACGCACCATCTGCGGACGCGGATATTCGGGACGGGCATTTTCAGGATTCACTTCGGCTGCCCAGGGAGTACTGATTTTGTCCCCGGCGGGGGCCCAATCATAAACGGCAGGAGCACTGCAGGAGGCAAGCACCACCGCCAAAATTGACCAAAACTTTTTCATATTGTGTGTCTGTAGTGTGTTCGGAGCGCAAAGATAGCAATTTATGTAGAAAGATTGTCCATATTGATTCTTTAGTAATCCTCAAAAAGCAACTTATTCATGTTGCTTAGATGAGAATGGTTGACACTTTGGGAATAGCGAAGCACCCGGGATTAGTAATATGAAAATTCATTTTTTGATGTAAATTTGTAGCCTCAAAACATACCCGGCCTGTTCGGGTGCAAAAATTTCAAAACAACATGAAGAAAACCCTTTTAACAACACTAAGCTTATGCCTGGCAATGGTTTCGGGCTTTGCACAGGAAAATTTCAGCATTGACTCCCTGATGGCGAAGATGACTCTGGAGGAGAAAATCGGACAGATGAACCAGCTGGTTGGCAATATTCTCACAGGATCCATTTCAAATTCCGGAATTAAAGCCAAAATTAGTGCAGGACAAGTTGGAAGCATACTTAACGCAAGGGGAGAATCTGTCGCTGCATTGCAGAAAATTGCAGTTGAACAGACCAGACTCGGAATTCCCCTTGTTTTCGGACTGGATGTGATTCACGGATATGAAACCTGCTTCCCGATACCTTTGGCAATGGCTTCTTCCTGGAATCTTGAGACCATCACTGAGGCTTGTCAGGTTGCCGGTCAGGAAGCAAGCCGTGACGGTATTGCCTGGACCTTCACCCCTATGTGCGACATTGCCCGCGACCCTCGCTGGGGCAGAATTGCGGAAGGAGCCGGTGAGGACCCTTATCTTGGAGGCGAAATTGCAGCTGCCCAGGTGAGAGGTTTTCAGGGCAATCTGGACAAGCCTACTGACATCGCGGCTTGCGTTAAGCATTTCGCACTTTATGGAGCTCCGCAAGCCGGACGTGATTACTATACAGTTGATATGAGCCGGCAGCAGATGTTCAATGAATATCTGTGGCCTTATCATGCTGCGGTCAAGGCAGGAGCTTTGACAGCCATGTCATCCTTCAATGAGTTCGAATCCTTGCCTTTGACCTGTCATAAATATATGCTGCAGACAGTTTTGCGGGACATTATGGGATTTCAGGGTATGCTTGTCACAGACTATGCTGCCATCAGAGAGATTTTGCAACACGGTGCCGCTGCAGATTTGAAAGAAGCTTCTGTGCGCAGTGCAAATGCGGGGGTCGATATGGATATGGTTGCTGAAGGATTCAGCACGACATTGGCCGATGCAGTAAGGGAAGGCCTTGTGGATGAGGCGATTGTGGACAGGGCTTGCCGCAGGGTGCTGGAACTGAAGAAGAAACTCGGACTTTTTGAAAATCCGTACAAATATAACCGTCCGGAGGAGTTGGAACTCAACGGAAGTGCACAGAACAGGGCTGTAGCCCGCAAAATGGGGGCACAGAGCATTGTGCTGCTCAAGAATGAGTCCGAGGTGCTGCCTCTTGCTCCTGGGAAGAAGATTGCAGTCGTTGGGCCGCTTGCTGATTTGAGTATGGAGATGATAGGTTGCTGGGCAGTCAGGCCGCAGAACCATCGTCCTGTGACTTTGCTCCAGGGTCTGCAGCAGAGGTTCGGGGCTGAGAATGTGAAGTTTGCGAGAGGCTGCCACGTGCTTGAGAATGAGGCGCTTGAGAATCAGATTTCGTTCCACGACAGGAAGGACCGCGGGTGGGATATCCCGTCCGACAAACTCCGCAAGGAGGCTCTTTCAATTGCAAAGAAATCGGATGTGATTGTGGCTGCTATGGGTGAACTTGCAGAAATGAGTGGAGAAGGTTCCTCAAGGGCGGACATCACTATTCCGGAGCCTCAAAGGGGACTGCTGAAGGAGCTTGTGGCGACCGGAAAGCCTGTGGTGCTGGTGGTTATGTCCGGAAGGCCTCTGATCTTGGACTGGGAGGATGAAAACGTGGACGGAATCGTATATGCCTGGCATCTTGGTTCCGAGGCCGGAAATGCCATTGCGGATGTATTGAGCGGGGATGTGAATCCTTCCGGAAGATTGACCGTCAGCTTCCCTCGTTGCGTGGGCCAGATTCCGATTCACTACAACCACAAGAACACTGGACGTCCTGCCGGAGATTTCCAGCCTTACAAGAAGTATATCTCTCTTTATCAAGATGTTGTGAATGCTCCTTTGTATCCTTTCGGATATGGTCTGAGCTATGGCAAAGTGGAGTATTCGGATTTGAAGCTTTCCTCTGCCAAGGCTGCGGTCGGAGACAAACTCAGCGTGAGCGTGAAGCTCAAGAACCCGTCAGAGCGGGACATCACCGAGACCGTGCAGCTCTACATCCGCGACAAGGTGGGCAGCATCACACGTCCTGTCAAGGAACTCAAGGGATTCAGACAGGTCTGCGTCAAGGCTGGCAGCGAAATGACTGTCGAACTCGAACTGGATTCCGCAAAACTCGGTTTCTACAATTCGGAGCTCCAATATGTGGTGGAACCGGGTGAATTCGATGTGATGGTCGGTCCTTCTTCGGATTCCCGTTCACTGCTTCGCTCTTCGTTTGTACTTGAGTGAATCTTAAATCCTAACATTCGGACACCTGAAATAGCCTGGCGCAATCTCACATTTTTTGTGGATTGCGCCAGGTTTTATGTTTTGTTCAAAAATCTGTCAAGACTGATACTATGCAAAGAGATTGTCCATAGTGATGACCTTCTGTATCTTTCCGCTGTGCTTTCCCTGATGGAGACCATAGGAGGTAATAAGCGTCAAATGGGCTTTCTGCTTTGGTGAGAGAGTCTTTTTGAGTGTCTCCACCCGCTGGATAAGTCTTGTTTCCTCATTCTTGTCCACTGAGTATGAAAAACTGCTGAATTTCATTTCACAGAGATTGACAATGTTGTCGTCCCGGAAAATCAACAAATCGACCTGGATGCCCGGCTCGCCGTCTTCTCCTTTTACATTCCATGTGGATATGCTTGTCTTGACACCGGATATTCCGAGTGCAGCCTTTATTTGCGGAATATGGTTCCAGCATACCTGTTCAAATGCGACACCTTTCCACGAATTCATAATGTCCGATGTGAAATTGTCATTGACAAAGGACGCATCCGCCTGATTCGGCTCAACAAACTTCAACCAGAAAAGACAAAAATTGTCAACAAGCTTGTAAAATTCCCCCTGAGACTTCCCGTATGGGCTATATCGGATGATGAAGTCACTTTCCGCCAATGCGCTTAAAGTCTGAGTGAGACCACCTCCCAGCGGGAGATTTGTTGCTTCTGCGATTTCCTCCCGGGTATAGCCGTAATTGCGAGTTGCAAGGTGGCCTATTATTTTCTTGCAATCCTCCGCATTGTCAAAAATCGCTTTGAAAAGCCTATTGAACTCGTCTTTCAGCCTCGGCTTGTCCCCGAAAAGAATCATATCCGCATTCTGCTCGAAACTGTATCCTTTACGGAAATAACTCAAATAATAAGGAATGCCACCGAAAACCATATAGGATTGCAGGATGTCGTAGCGTGACAGTTCAATGTTCTCATTTTCAAAATATTCCTCGCATTCCTTCAATGTGAATGGGGACAACTTGATTTCACAGGTAAGACGCCCGTACAAGCCGCCCTTGCTCCGGGAAATATTGCGTAGCATCCACGAGGTTGCACTGCCGCAGACGATGAGCATAATATTGTCGTGGTCGCTGCACCATCCGTTCCAGAAGTTCTCAAAAGCGGACAGGAAACGGCTGCGTGGGGTATCCATCCACGGCAACTCATCAAAGAAAATGAGCATTCGCTGTCCATTGTCGAGTTTCTTGAGCAGTTGGGACAGCTGAAAGAATGCTTCCATCCAAGTTTTGGGAGGATTGAATCCCTCAAGCCCATAGTTCAGCAATGAATAATAGAAACTTTCCAGCTGAGTCCTCAACCGGTTCTTGTCATCACTCCGGTCCACAGGAGACACGCCCGTATGCTGAAATGTCAGCCGGTCTTTGAACACCTGCTTGATGAGATATGTTTTGCCCACACGTCTCCTGCCATACAAAGCGACAAACTCGGGCCGGTCACTGGAATAGAGTTTCTCCAACTCCTCAATTTCAGATTTTCTGCCGACAATTACACTCATATCATTCTTATTTTGCCGCAAAGATATAAAAAGAACATCAATCGGCAAAATAAACTATAGCTTATTCTGCCGAT
>JALFCH010000105.1 GCA_022771245.1 Rikenellaceae bacterium
GTATAATAGGGGCAGAGCCCCTAGGCATAGAAAACTCAGGTTCTGGAAGCTGTGCTTCCAGAACCTGGCTACACTTTGGAGTAGGTTATCCGTCAAAACGGATAACCTACTCCAAAGTGTAGCCCGTACCCGTCGCGGGTAAACCAGTTCTTAGGATTAACCCACCCGCCGTTGTCAGTAAGTGCCGGATCGTGAAGCCGCAGCCCCCAGTCAAGCCTCAGCACAAGAAAATCCAAATCCACGCGAAGCCCAAGTCCCCAGTTGAAAGCCATTCCGGCCAGCAGATTGGTCCAACTGATTTGCGACATCTCAGAACTGAATGCGTCCTTCCGCTTGAAATTCCATACATTACCGGCATCCAGAAACGCCGCTCCGTTGAACTTCCAGAAAAGCGGAAATCTGTATTCCAGATTGGCCTCCAGACGCATATCACCGGTCTGGTTAGGAATTACGAAATAGTTATCTTTCGGGGAACGACCCGGTCCAAGAGTTCGGGCCTGCCAGCCTCTCATACTGTTTGCTCCACCAACATAGAAATGCTTTTCAAATGGAAGTGCAGTTGAATTTCCATAAGCCCATCCAGCTCCGATTACAGCCCTGTAAGCCAATGCCTGCCTGTCGTTCTTGCCGAAGAAGAAAGTACGTCCCAAAGTGAGTTCGCCTCTGATATATTGCGAATACTGAGTATTCCAAATCATTCCGTCCCCGTCTGCATCTTTCTGCATCAACGGCTTGAACAAACTAAGGAAATTGCCAGCCAGGTCTGCCTGAAGCCTTGCATACCAATAATCAGATCTTGGAGTCACCTCCGAATTGGTGGTGTAATAGAGCGTGTATCCGGAACCCAAGTCGAAATGGTTCTCGTAGGCATTTTTCAAAAACGGGTCCCTCTCCATAGACTTGTAGAATTCCTCGTCCAGATTGAAGAGTTTCACTATATTCATCTGGACAGGATAGACCTGATAGTAGAATACGGAATTGACATTGCCGCTGAAGCCTATGGAGGTGGAAATTATGTTCCTGGTGTATTCCGGACGGTTCTGGTAATTATAGGAAGCATTGATTTCAGTGCGGGGAACGGCTCCCTTGAAAAGCCGGGAGGGGATGAAGACAAAACGTGGAAAACTCAATCCTCCGCTCACACCGAACTCATTGGAATTCACCTTGTCCTTGAACTGGAACTGGAAATTTCCCATAAAACTGAGGTTCAGCCACTCTCCTCCCCTGAATATGTTCTTGTGATAATATGAAATCTTGGGTGATACTCCAAACAGGCCAGAGGAGTTGATGGAAACTTCTGCATTGACCTTGATGCCCTGCAATTTGGAAGGCAGAAGGTTGATGTCACATTGCAGCCTGCTGGTGTCTATGGCGCTTACCCCGATATTTACACTCGAGAACATCCTCAGGGCGGACAATCTCGTATAGGTGCGGTTGATGGCAGATTCGCTGTAACTGTCTCCCGGATGCACCGTGGTCAGTTCAGCTAGCACCTTCGGGCGAATTTTCAGTTTCTTGGGATAGGAAATGTTCACTTTGTCAAAGGTGAACTTGCGGAAAGGCACCGCCTCTTTGGCAGTTTCATTGCGGGTATATTCCTTAATGCTGATTTCCAGACGAGCCTTGCCGTCAGAGGCAAGTGTGTCAGCCTCGCAGAAAAAATAATTTTTGTTGAATGTGTAGTAACCCTTGTTGCGGAGTATGGAACTGACTCGGGCGCTTTCGGCCTCGAGATCCGACTCGGACAAATAATCCCCCACTTTTACCAGCGAGCCCCTGCTTGCCTCGAGGAAATCATTGGCAATGCTGCCGGCAGGAAGTGTATAGCCCAGACTGTCAATGACATATCTCTTTCCCAACTCAACCTTGTAGGTGACATAGACCTTCTTTTTCCTGACCTTTATCTCGCTTTGCACATCGGAGTCATAATAGCCAAGATACTCAAGGTGGCGGCTGATGTTGCTGATGGATTCGTCCACTAGCGAAGGGTCATAGATGATGGGCGCCGTGCCGAGTTTCTGTACGAACCTGTCCCACGGGCCTCCCTTGCCGTTGGACCAGTTGTAAACGCTCACGAAGGGATTCCAGCCGAAGAGGAAATTGCTGTTCGGTCTCTGCTGAATGTATGGGGTGAGTCCGGATTCTTTGAATTCCTTGTCATTTGTCACTGTGACCTTGGCACCGGCAAGACTGAACTCGCCATCTTTCAGAACCCTCGTGGTGCTGCAGGAAGACAACGCAAGCACTACCGCCAGCAGCGGGAGTAAGGATGATATAAAGGACTTGCGCATATCTTCATATATTACTTGAAAACCTACAAATATAAGCAAATATGGGCATAATTCCTATTCTGTGCCTGCAGGGACTTGCAAAATGTCACATTATAGCCTAAATTCGCGTGATTAAAAAAGGTACTATGTCTGAAAACAACCCGAAAATTTCCAATAACGAAATCAAGTTCATCCGTTCACTATCCCAAAAGAAAGCCAGGGAAGAAAACGGGTGCTTCGTGGTGGAAGGTGAAAAAATGGTTGCTGAAGCCGCAGCTTCCGGATTCGCCATAAAGAGAATCTACCGTATTGAAGATATAGGAGAAACCGCAATGTCCAGGATTTCATCATTGGACTCCCCCTCTCCGGTACTTGCTGTCGTATCTCAACCTCCACTTCAGGATGATTGGCGGGAATCATTGAAGGACAATGGTTTGTATCTTGCACTTGATGGTATCAGAGACCCGGGAAATTTGGGCACTATCATAAGAATTGCAGACTGGTTCGGCATCAGGACGATTTTCGTATCGGCTGATACTGTGGAGACTTTCAACCCGAAGGTCGTTCAGGCGACTATGGGTGCAATTTTCAGGGTAAAGGTCGTGCGCTGCTCCCTACCCCTTCTCGCCGACAAGGTTACGAGTCTCGGAGGCAATGTCTATGGCACTTTTCTGGACGGGGAAAATATGTATTCCCAGGAATTGGATTGCGGAATGTCTGCCCCTGCTGTAATCGTGACCGGCAATGAGTCCAGAGGAATTTCAGCCGAACTCTCCTCACACATCAATCGCCGTCTTTTCATCCCTCCATTTCCTGCAGACATCAGGGGCAGCGAATCCCTGAATGCCGCTGTTGCCACAGCTGTCACCGTGGCTGAATTCCGCCGCCGTCAGCAGTGTGGTAGTGGATTATAGAATCCCACTGTCGGCAGATGTGCGCAAAAGGTTGGTGGGTAATGTCCTGTGCTACAGTAGTTTCTTTGTCAGGGCAAACAACTTGTAAGGCATATATCTGAAAGGCAGGTCAATTCGGGTGCAGGTGTTCACAACAGCTCTCTTGTGTGAGAAAACATCGAAACTTTCCTTGCCGTGATAGGCAGACATACCGGATTTGCCCACACCACCGAAAGGTAGGTATTCATTGGCGATATGCATTATGGTGTCGTTGATGCAGGCACCTCCGGAAGAAGTCTGTTTCAGGACTCTCCTGCCGCTCTTGCCGAAATAATACAGAGCAAGCGGCTTTGGTCTGGAATTTATAAAGGAAACGGCTTCGTCCAATTCCGCGAAAGATATGACAGGGAAAATGGGACCGAAGATTTCCTCCTGCATTACAGGGGAATCAGGGCTGACATTGTCCAGGACTGTGGGCTCAAAAAAGCGTTCAGATGCGTCCGTGCGGCCTCCGAATACAATATCTCCGCAATTCAGGTAGGATTTCAGACGCCCGAATGCTTTGTCGTTGACTATGCGTACAAAATGTCTGCTTTGTTGTGCATCCTCTCCGAGCAAGGCCTTGAACTGCTTCTGCAAAAGTCGCAGAAATTTCTCCTTGATGTCCTTGTGCAGCAAAAGATAGTCAGGCGCAATGCAGGTTTGTCCAGAATTGAGCGACTTGCCCCAGGCGATTCTCTTTGCGGCAACTTCCAAATCCGCATCCTTGTCCACCACGCAGGGGGATTTGCCGCCGAGTTCCAGAACCACCGGGGTGAGATTCTTGGCGGCTGCTTCCATCACCTGTTTTCCCAGGGCCGGACTGCCGGTGAAGAAAATGATGTCCCAACGGTGCTGTAGCAGAATCCGGTTCACTTCCCTATTCCCTTGAACGACAGCTACTTGTTCCTCCGGGAATGTCTCGGAAATCATTTCCCCTATAACTGACGACACGGTCGGGACATAGGGCGAAGGCTTGAGCACAGCGGTGCAGCCTGCTGAAAGCGCCCCAACGAGCGGATTCAGCAGCAACTGTACCGGATAATTCCACGGTGAAATGATGAGGGCATTCCCCAGGGGCTCGCTCATCACGCGGCTGCGAGATGGGAAAAGTTTGAGCGGGGTTTTCCGGCAGTGGTCCGATGCCCAACTGTCGATGTGCCTCAGGTGATTGTCAATCTCCCCCAAGACAATGCTGGTCTCTGTGAGCAGAGCCTCCTCCGCAGACTTGTGCAAGTCCTTCCAAAGCGCTTCCTCTATGGGTTTCTGCCATTTGAGCAATGCGGATTTGAGTTTACGAAGGGATTCCTTGCGGAAACCGATGTCGTGCCTGTCGCTTTTGCGGAACCATTCTGCCTGCGCTGCCGCAATGCTTTCGATTTTTTCTGCCGTGGTGTTTGTCATACCTTTGTCTGTGTTATACTGGCTTATGCAGCTTTTGCTGCCGCCTGATTCTTGACTTTTCTTCCTGTGAAGTGATCCATCACTGAATACACTCCGAAAATTTTGCCGAAGATAAAGTCAAAAAGGAAATTGGGCAATACTCCCTGCCAGAATCTGATGAAATGGTAAGGGAAAGGCAGTCCCTTGAAGTCTTTATCCTTGCGTATGGCCTTGAGGATACGTGCTGCGGTGGGTTCCGGTTCCAGTATGTTGAAGACTTTGGAGTCCACGCCGTCGAACATACCCGTGTTGATGAAATAAGGAGCTATGCAGGTTGCTTTGACCTTGCTGCGGGCCTGTTTCAATTCAATCCGGAGCGATTCGGTCCATCCTGCAACCGCCCATTTGCTGGCGCAATAGACCGAAAGCCTTGGCACTCCCAACATTCCTGCTGCTGATGCAATGTTGCAGATATGACCGCTGTTGCGCATCATCATATCAGGAAGGATTTCCAGGGCGACAAGCATAGGTGCAGTGGCATTCACGTCCATTGTCAGCTGAATATCAGAGACTTTCTGTTTGTCGAATGTTTCGTTGCCCTTCACAATCCCGGCATTGTTGATAAGTATGTCCACATATCCGGCTTCTTCCTTCGTCTTTTCGTAGGCGTTTGCGATATCTTTTGCATCCGAAACATTCACCTTATAATAATATACCTTGCCCAATTTGGCAAATTCTGCTGCGGTCTCTTCCATAGCCTTGAGGTTCAGATCCCAGATGATGACTTTTGCTGCGCCCTGTTCCAGACACATCCTGCACATAAGCTTTCCGATACCTGAAGCCCCTCCTGTAATCAGGACATTTTTCTTCTTGATTTCTGACATTTTTTTTGATTTCTAAAAATTCCGTTGCAAATTTACCTCTTAAAACGGGCTGTCCCCTACGCGGGCATAGTCTTTGGGATAAAGGCGCGGCTCCGTGTGATAAAGAGACGTAAAAATTGATGTGTGTAAAGTGAAAATTTCGCCAACTATGAGCAAATTTCGTGAAGCAATGAACAAGTCAGTTCCGAGAAACCTGAGGCTGGGGACCTTTTCCTACACCTCAGTCTGGTACACACTTTTTTTTGCTGCGATTTTCCTTATTATCTACGAGCCCTTTTCCCCTTCAGTCTGGTTTTCGCTATATGATTTTGAATCTGCCATTAAAACATCTTTGTTTTTCATATTGTCACTCATTATAATGATGATAAGCAAAGCTATATGGCTGCACTTTTGTTCGAGACATAGGGCGAAGAATTGGATTTATGTGATATGGACTGTCGGAGAGTGTGCCGCCATAGCCCTGCTCTATCTTTCATTCACCTCAATATGCTCTCTCGGGTCTTATGCTTCCATTGCCTCGATGGTTTTCAGGACCATATTCTGCGTGGTAGCCATACTTGCAATTCCGCACAGTCTCATTTATGCCGTGTCGAGTTATGTGCAGGTGAAGGATGATATGGCTATGTTGAAAATGGAAACAGCTGCACCTGTGGTAGAAAAGGAAGTGGAGGATATGTCCCAAAGGATGATTAATTTCATCGACGATTCCGGCGTGTTGCGTTTCTCTGTGGACCTTGATTCCATTCTATACATCAAATCTGAGGGGAATTATGTGAATCTGTTTTATGAGAAAGGTGACAGCCTGACCTCATATATGATGAGGATGACGACCAACTCCCTCGAAACAAAAATCTCCGGCACCCCTTTGGTGAGATGCCAGAGATCTTATATTGTGAATGCCAAGCGCATCCGTATGATGCAGAACGACGGGAGAGGGGCTTATGTCATACTTGACTCGGATGCCTGCCCTGTCATTCCCCTTTCGCAAAACTATGCTTCTTCTCTTGCGGATGTGGTGTTGAAGATGAAGAAAGCCTGATGATGCTGACATCCACGGCCGGCACGTCCAATATCACTGGATGTGTTGCATTGCAGTTTTCAGTCTGTTCAAGTTCCAGCCATTCGAAAGCCCTCTCGGGTATGCTGATGTGCATCCGGGCATCTTCTTTTCCGAAATTTGCCGCAATAAGGAAGGTGTCGTCGTGGTCGTCACGAAGGAATACGAAATGCCTGTTCCTGTCGAAACCTTCCGAGTCATAGTTGCAGTAGCAGAGGTCGTAAGTCATTCCCTCGGTGATGGCATTGTCGGTGGCGGCGAATTTGAGCAGGGATGTGTATTTTACAAAGAACCTGAGTTCCTGTTCATTGAGTCCGGTCTCCAGCATAAGTGCTTTAAGTTGTACTGCTGATTTCACCCTGGTGCGGAGCAGTCCTTTGCGTGTTTTGCTGTCCTTGATTGAGAAGAGTTCTGCCGCCTTTTCATAATTGCGCTTGCGTGTGAGTTTCCATAGCCCCCGCACTTTTTCCGGACCCCACCAGTCAAAGATGGTTGTACGCCCGTCCCTGCCGCTGAAACCTTCCGCATCCATACCTCTCTCCCCCGTTTCTTCTCCGAAATAGTTCATAAACGCGGCCTTGTTCATAAACAGGCTCACGGCCAGCGCAGGGAAACACTTCCACGCATCCTTGCCGAAGAATTCTGAAGCAAAACGGGTTTCGTCGTGATTCTCAAGGAAGTTGAGCATATACATCTGGAGGTCACCGAGGTCCTGCCACGATGCGGTTATGCGGGTTGCGGACTGCCAAGGCTCCACAAAATCAGGGTTTTCGTTTCTGACAATCTCCGAAAGAGTGTCATATAGGCCGGATTTGTCGTAGAGCAGGTCAAAGCCCACCTCCCGTACATATTTCTGATACAGTGACTTCTGATAAACCTCAGCCACGAAGAGCGCCTCGGGATAGTCTTTCTTGACCTCGGCTATGCACCAGGTGAAAAACTCAGACGGCACAAGTTCCACCATATCGCAGCGGAAACCGTCCACACCTTTGCCGAGCCAATATTTCAGGATGTGGAGCATCTTGTCCCAAGTCGCAGTGTGGAAATCGCAGTAATTGATTTTGACGGTCTCGTACCAGTCGTTCACACCCGGAAAAGGAGTGTAGGCATTGCCAGAGGCTTTGGCCGGGTATTCTTCAAAAACAGTCTTGCCGGAAGCCTTCCATTCTTCTTCGTTTGGCAACCTCAGCCTTTGTCCGGGATAATAGAAAAAATCATTTTCCGCCAACCAGTGCTGACTGCTGTCATCTGTCGCACCGAGTGACATTTTGTCAGCCGGACGGCCTTTTATGCTTGTGTCCACCCCCTGTCCATAGTCTCTTGACACGTGGTTGGGAACGAAATCGATGATGACTTTCAGGCCTGCCGAGTGTATGCGTTCAATGGTTTTTTCAAATTCCTCCATACGCTTGGCTGGATTGTCCGCAAGGTAGGGATTGACGTCGTAATAGTCCTGAATTGCATACGGAGACCCGGCCTTTCCTTTTACGAACTGGGCATTTGAAAGATGTCCTCCCTTGCCCTCCTTGAGCCCGCCCATCGCATCCAAGTCGCTGCAAGCGTGGCGGATAACTCCTGTGAGCCAAAGATGGCTTGCACCTGTCCACTTGATGTAAGCAAGAGTGTCTGAGTCTATGTCGGAGAATTTTCCGGAACCGTTTTGTGAATAATTGCCGTCAGGCGTAAATTTGTCTTTTTTGTTGCCCCACAGACGGGGAAGCATCTGGTAGATTATTGTTTTTCCCATAAGGTAATTTATTGCATAATTGTATCTTGCATTTGTCAGAATGGCAAGCCGTCAATATAATGCAAATAGTTTGCCTAATAGTATAAGTCAGGGACGCAGTGGCCCCGCATCCCTGATTTGCCATAGCAATAATTAAGCGTGTGGATTATTTCACTCGGAACCAGTCCATAGTCCTGCCGAGCAATCCTCTTTTGTCGAGAGAGCCACGCACCTTGAGCACATCCCCCTCGACTTTCATCGAGCAATTGTAGGTCTTGCCGTTGCCCGGGTCGTAGATAGAGCCTCCTCGGTATTCCGCCCCGTCTTTCTTGAGTCCGCTGAGCATATTCAGGCCCATAAGTTCTCGAGAGCGAAGTTTCTCATCCGGGTTCTTGCTGTCGGTAACCGGCTTGCCGTTTTCTGTTGGTTTTTCAAGCCATACGATACGTCCGTTGTAACTGTCTCCGGACTTGTACACCTCCACGATTGCGGAGCCGTCATCCAGTTTCCATCTTCCTGTGACATCCTGTGCGAATGCAGTTGCGAAAAATGCTGACGCAAAAGCCAGCGTTGCGATAATCTTTTTCATATTCATATTCATAAGTCTATGTTTTACAATCCTGTACGGTCGGTGTATTTGAAGCGGCGGATTTTCTTTGTGGCAGTCTTCTCGAAAGGCTCACGCATCACCTGTACATCGCTCACTTGGGAGGTTTTTTTCACATTCTTGTTCACGAACTCCAGAATGCGGCTCTTGTAGTCCTCAATTTTTCTGAAAAACTCGGCCTCACCTTCCCTGTTCCAGTCTATGGCATCTTCGTTGAAATTCACCAGTGCCACCAATTTGCCTCCACGGGACACTACAAGCGACTCGTTTACGGTATCCAAGCTATTGATAATCTGCTCGATATCTTCAGGATAGATATTTTCACCGCTCGGCCCCAGAATCATATTGGTAAGCCTTCCTTTGATGAAATAGCGGCCACATTCATCCTCCGAGGCCAAGTCACCCGTGCGGAACCAGCCGTCCGAAGTGAATACCGCCTTGGTCCTCTCGGGGTCCTTATAATAGCCCATCATCACATTCGGTCCTTTCGCAACTATTTCACCCTCACCTGTTTCCGGATTCATATTGGCAAGCCTCAATGTAACACCCTTGACCGCAGTCCCTATGGTACCAGGCACCCTCATTCCTCGGGTTGAATAACTCAGCAGCGGAGAGGTTTCAGTCAGACCATAGCCCACAGCATAAGGGAAACCTGCTTTGAGCAGAAAGCGCTCCACTTCTATGTCCAGCTTTGCGCCTCCTATGCCGAGAAAGTCGATTTTGCCACCGAAAGTCTTCATCAGCTTGCGGCCGATGATCTTGCAGAGCAGCTTGTCGGTGTGGTGCGACATCCATTTCAACACCGGACTTTTGCGTATGGTCGGGATGATGCTGTAGCGATATATTTTCTCAATTATCAGCGGAACAATCAGCATAGTAGTCGGCCTGACCTCCTTCAATGCTTTAAGCAGGACTGACGGCACAGGCGGCTTGGAAAGATAGTGTACGCTTGCACCCACGAGCATAGGATAGAGCATACCTATGGACATCTCAAGGGTGTGAGCCATAGGCAGTACGGAGAGCCATCTGTCCCGGATATCCCTCTTGTGCGTGTCATAGCAGGAATGGACGCAGGAAACAAGATTGATGTGCGAAAGCATCACTCCTTTTGCCTTGCCGGTGGTTCCTGAGGTGTAAATTATTGTTGCAAGGTCTTCGGGTTTGGGGGCCGAAGTATTGGCAGAATCCTGTTCCACCGCTGCTGAGGCATTTTCCCTGAAAGTCCCGAAAGTTTCGATATCAATCACAAGTTTGAGCGACTCCAGCGCAGTTTCGGGCACATAAGACAGCAGTCTTTTGCTGACAAACAGAACTGATGCTCCGGAATGTTTCAATATGTTGCCTATTTCAAGAGGCGACGATTCGGGAAGGATGGGGACTGCAACTCTGCCGAAAGCCACGGCACTGAAGAAGGCCATAGTCCACTGGGGCATATTGGCGGACAGAATCGCTATTTTGCTGCCTGAACCTATGCCGCTGCGGACCATAGTTTCGGACAAAGCGGAGGTCTTGTCCTGGAAATCGCTGTAGGTGAATGAAGAACCTCCATCTAACATTCTGGAATGGAGATTCTGTGGAAAATGTTTGACTGACCACGACATAAGTCTTGCCAGAGTGTCTATTTCCGACATACTGTAGGTGGCCGTTAGTTTCTTTTTCATATTATCTGTTTTGAGCGGAAACCATAGCGGGACGGTTTCCTGTTTTTGCGCTGCAAAGGTAAGCACATTATGAGTCCCATTTTATAGTTAAAACGGACTATGCGTGTTCAAAAACGGACAAAATGGTGTTTTTATATGGATTTTATTGAATTTTCATTTATAAAAATGTATTTTTGTAAAAATGCTATTGCTATAATGAAATATTCCGACATAATCAGTGCCTTGAACGCGACTTACCTTTCTGGCGGTTTCCATAAGGTCACCGTCGGGAACCGTTTCTGCATGGTGGACAATCTGGACGGGGGACCCGGGAAGACACAATCCGACCGGAGCAAAGTACGTTTCCCCATCAAGATAACTATGAGTTTCTGCATATATTGCCGTAGCGGGAAAATGTCTCTCAGAGTGCAACAGCAGGACTATATCGTTGAAAGCGGACAGATGCTGGTTATTTTTGCCGGCCAAATCGTGGAAAAGGTCAGTGTGGAAGGTCCCCTGAAGGTAGTATTCGTGTCTGTGGATTCGGAATTCATTATGACACAGGTCAGAAGCCGTCAACGCAATAAATTGAGAGGATTGATACTGCGCAGTTCCGAACCGACACTCCTGCATCTTGACGCTTCAGACGCTGAAGGTTTTGAAAATCTGTGCAGGGGCTTGAGACAAATCCTCCAGGATGTGGATGAGGAATATGCAGACGGTCTGCTGTCCGGATTTACGACTATGTTCGGCAGCCTGCTCGCATCCTGGTTCAACGATGCCCCGCAAAACGAGAAGAGCAAAGCGGAAACAGTGCTGATGCGCTTCCAGGCTGATGTCCACAATTTCTCCTCCCGTTTCAAGACTGTCTCCTATTATGCTGCAAGACAGAGACTTTCATCGCGTCACTTCTCCCGTTTAATCAAAGAGGCCGCCGGACGCGACCCCAAGGATATCATCAAGGAATATGTCGTTCTTGAAGCCAAAAGCCTCCTCCAAAGCGGCAATTACAGTGTGCGTGAAGTGGCTGATTTGCTCGGCTTTGAAAATGACTCCTTCTTCAACCGCTATTTCAAATCTGCTGCCGGAGTCACTCCGGGTGCTTATTCCCAGAACAATTGATTCCGAAAAGATTTTCAAAGATGATGCAGGTTATTTTTTGAGGATTACTAAATTTGTATCCTTGACATTTAATATGACCAATATGGCAATAAATAATACTCAAAAGCAGGCAGCCAAGGCATTCGTGCAGGAATGGACCGGGAAGGGATATGAAAAGGGTGAAACACAGCGTTTCTGGCTCTCACTGTTGCACACGGTCTTCGGAATCGACAACCCTATGAAGATGATGGAGTTTGAACTGCCGGTCAGGACCATCACCAAAGAGAAAGGTTCCGACTTCATTGATGCCTACATCACGCCCACCAAGGTCTTGATAGAGCAGAAAGGCTCCCACGTGGATTTGAACACCAAGTATCGCCAGAGCGACGGAGCGGAACTGTCGCCATACCAACAGGCCCGCCGCTATGCCGCAGGTCTGCCTCACAATATGAATCCGCGCTGGATTGTAGCGTGCAACTTCACCACTTTTGAGGTGCACGATATGGAACATCCGAATGATGATCCCGAGATTATTCAACTTGCTGATTTGGAGAAAGATTACCATAGGCTCTCCTTCCTCGTGGATGATACTCACGTTCATCTGAAGAAAGAATTGGAAGTCTCCATACAGGCCGGGGAAATCGTGGGGATGCTCTACGACAAAATCCTTGCTCAATATAAGGATCCGTCAAATCCTGAATCACAAAAGAGTTTGAATAAGCTGTGTGTCCGTTTGGTATTCTGCCTGTATGCCGAGGATGCCGGGATTTTCGGAACCAAGGATATGTTTCACAACTATATGCAGCAGTTCGAGGCAAAGGACTTCCGCAAGGCGCTGATTGAACTGTTTCAGGTTCTGGACACCAAGCCTGAGGACAGGGACGAGTATATGGAGGATGACCTTACTGCATTCCCTTATGTGAACGGAGGAATGTTTGCAGGCGATATCGAGATTCCTCGCATCAATGATGAGATCAGGGAATTGATTCTCCAGCGGGCATCGGATGACTTTGACTGGAGCCTTATTTCTCCGACCATTTTCGGAGCCGTGTTCGAGAGTACTTTGAACCCTGCAACACGTCGTGCCGGAGGTATGCACTACACAAGCATAGAGAACATACACAAGGTCATAGACCCGTTGTTTCTGGATGAGCTCAAAGCCGAAATGGCAGACATCAAGGCCACATCCGTACTAAAGGTCAAGAAAGAACGGGCTTCTGCCTTCCAGAATAAGATTTCAGGGCTGAAGTTCTTCGACCCGGCTTGCGGCAGCGGCAATTTCCTTACGGAATCCTACACCTGTCTTCGCCGACTGGAGAATGAGGCCCTGCGGATTATTTACGGAGGCGACCGTCTGATTGGAGAAATGGCAGATCCTATCAAGGTGTCCATCAATCAGTTCTACGGGATTGAAATCAACGATTTCGCCTGTTCCGTGGCCCAGACTGCGCTTTGGATTGCAGAGAGTCAGATGATGCAGGAAACAGATGCAATAGTCGGCTACAGTCTCAACCCGCTTCCGCTCAAGACTTACAACAATATCCACGAGGGGAATGCACTGAGGATGGACTGGAACGAGGTTGTGCCGGCTGAAGAACTGAATTATATTATGGGAAATCCGCCCTTTATAGGTCACCAGAACAGGTCGGAGGAACAGACTGAAGATATGGACATCGCTTTTCAGAAGTTTGATACATACGGGAAGTTAGATTATGTAGCGGCTTGGTATAAGATGTCAGCAGATTATATGCAAGGGACAAAAATCCTTGCTGCCTTTGTTTCCACAAATTCCATAGTTCAAGGTGAATCTGTTGCGGTGATGTGGGAGCCACTTCAGGAACAACGATCAATTGAAATCATCTTTGCTCATAGGACATTTATTTGGAATAGCGAGGCTAAGGATAAGGCAGCAGTTCATTGTGTAATTGTTGGATTTTCGGCTTTTAAATATCAGGGGAAGAAAGTAATCTACGACTCAAAGTACGGTACCACTATCGCAAGTAATATCAATGGTTATCTGCTTGATGCTCCGAATGTTTTCATTAAAGGTCGCAGTAAACTCTTTAATACGAATTTGCCAGAAATGACAAAGGGAAGCCAAGCTACGGATGGCGGAAATCTTTTTCTCTCGGAAGAAGAGAGAGATGATTTGATTACGAAATATCCGGTTGCTGAACAGTTCGTCAAAAGATTTGTCGGAGCAGAGGAATTTATCAACAATAAGCTACGTTATTGTCTATGGCTAAAAGGAGTTGTACCTTCTCAATATCGTAGTATACCACCAATTATGGAGCGACTTGAGCGAGTAGCAGAGATGAGGAGAAAGAGTCCGACAAAGTCAGTCCAAAAAGATGCGGATTCGCCTATGCTATTTACGCAGATTCGCCAGCCGGAGACACCATATATGATTATTCCGCGCCATTCTTCCGAAAATCGTCGGTATATTCCCTTTGGCTACTTATCTCCAGACGTAATATGTGGAGATGCCAACTCAATGATACCTAATGCCTCACTGGTCTTGTTTGGAACATTAATGTCCAGTGTTCATATGGCCTGGATGCGTGTCGTGTGCGGGCGTCTGAAATCGGATTACAGATATTCTCCGTCCGTGTATAATAATTTCCCTTGGCCAGACAAGACAACAGAAGCTCAAAAGGCAAAGATTGAGCAGACGGCTCAAAGCATACTTGATGCGCGCGCTCTGTATCCAGACAGCTCCCTTGCAGACCTTTATGATGATTTAACAATGCCGCCCGAACTCCGCAAAGCCCACCGGGCCAACGATGCCGCCGTCCTGGAGGCCTACGGCTTCCCCAAAGATGCCACCGAATCCGACATAGTGTCCCGCCTCTTCAAGATGTATCAGGAGTTAACCCGGTAAGTAGTCAGATTAATATGAGAATTGATGAAGTATTGAGGAAGCTACCCTTACGGGTATAAATTATGATGAGTTTGCGAATTTTATACCCGTAGTGGTACAAATAATAATATTTTTACTATATTTGTACCCTAAAGGGTATGATATGACTATTCCAGAACATATTAAAGCCAAACGAAAGCAGTATAGGCTTACACAGGTGGAACTCGCTGAACGTGCAGGAGTCGGACTTCGCTTTGTACGCGAATTGGAGCGGGGCAAATCAACTGTGCAGTTGAACAAGGTCAATATGGTACTGAAACTCTTCGGCGAAGAACTCAAGCCAGCCAAAATAGAGCAGATGTTATGAAGAAAGGAAAAGTTTTCATTAAGGACGTATTTTGCGGCATCATCACGGAATCCGAGGACGGTTACTGCTTTGAATATGACAAGAAATATTTGAATACGCCGGGCGTCACACCGCTGAGTCCTACGATGCCATTGACCGCTGAACCTTATGTCAAGGAAATGATGTTCCCGGTCTTCGACGGACTGATTCCGGAAGGATGGCTTCTTGATATAGCCAGAAATTCATGGAAAATTGACACAAGGGATAGAATGTCCCTTCTTTTAGCCTGTTGCAAGGATTGTATCGGCGATATTGGAGTAATGGAATTGAGGGAAAATGAGTAAGTGTCTGTATTGTTATAAGGAATTGCGACCGGGTGAAGTGGATTTCCATCCGGAATGTGCCCGCAGGATGTTCGGCACTTCAACTGTACCGGTATTGCCATATTCAAGGGACAATATGTCGGAACTCGCATCAAAGGTCATCCGTTCAAGCACATCGGTGACCGGAGTCCAGGCAAAATTGTCGCTTGAGATTGACCGTGGGAAAAGGAATGAACCGGCACGTTTCACTATTGTAGGACTGTGGGGCAAGTATATTCTTAAACCACAGAGCCAAGGATACAGATGCCTGCCTGAACTGGAGGACGTCACAATGAGATTGGCAGAAATTGCTGGAATAAAGACCGCACGCCACTCTCTGATCCGCTTCAGTGACGGAGAACTCGGGTATATTACCCTCAGAATGGACAGGGGAAAGAAGGGGGAGAAATACTCAATGCTCGATATGTGCCAATTGACAAACAGGCTGACTGAACATAAATATCTGGGGTCATACGAACAGTTGGCACAGACTATTATCAAGCATTCTGAAGCGCCCTTCCTTGATGTGCAAAGGTTCTGGGAACTTGTCCTTTTCTCTTGGATTACCGGCAACTCGGATATGCACTGCAAGAATTTTTCCTTACTTGATGCAGGGAACGGATACAATCTCTCACCCGCATACGACCTCCTTTCAGTTCTTCTGGTGGACCCATATGATAGGGACGAATTGGCTATGCCTGTCTTCTCTGGAGGTAAGACAATGGGATTCAACAAAGAAACATTCCTGCAAGCCTTCGTTCAATCAGGGGTTTCTAAAATCACAGCAGAGAGAGAAATGTCAAGAATTATAAGCAATAAGGACAAATGGTTTGAGACCATTGACTGCTCATTTCTCCCAGAAGATTTGAAATCAAGCTATAAAAATCTTATTGAACGGCGATTAAGTTCGTTATGATTTAATGGCACTTGTTTCTGAAAACACTAAAATAATCTCAAGTTAGCCTAAAGATATGGAATTTGCTGAAGCGCTGGCACATCAGATGAGGGGAATGACCATTATGTATTTCCTGATTTGGAATGTACATCTGTATAATTACAGGAAACAGAACAGGATGATGAAGTTCTTGTTTATTGCCACATTATTCCTGACATTCGGGTTTCTGAAAGATTCCATATTCCTTGCAGAAACTCTCCAGTACAATCGTTTTGTGGATTTGACGGTGGGGCTGACGGATGTGTTTCTGATGCTTGTGGTCTGCTGTTTTTTCCTGGAGGCGGTCCAGCCTGGATTCACAAAATCGTGGAAGGTCTTGATATTACCCATCGCTTTTCTCATCCTCATTCTGGTCTATGTCATTGTAAGAAAAGACATTATTGCGGTTATAGGTTTCATCGCCGGAATGGTTATGGCACTGGGCATTATGTTGTTGGTGGGTTTGAAAGCCATACGCCAGCGGAAGTTTCTCAATGACAATTACTCATACGATGAAAACATCAGTGTGAGATGGGCTGTGGGGAGTTGTTGCGGATATATACTCCTGGTCATTGCCTATCCCTTTGCGTTTGATCATTTCCATTGGATTAACGAATCGGTGTATTGTCTGCTGTGTATGCTGTTGTGGGCCTATATCATTATTTCAGCCAAACATCACAAAATCATACTGGAGACAGGTACGGAGCAAACGGCAGAAATGACATCAGGCAATCCGGAGAAAGTCCCGCAAGAACTTGAGTCAGAGGCTGAAGAGGAAATTCCGACCCCGGACAACATAGCCTACATAACCGAAATGGTGGCGCACAAACTGACTGTTGCGATGGAAAGCAAGAAATTGTACCTCAATCCCCTGCTGTCGGTAAAGACTGTGGCAATGGAAATCGGGACCAATACCAAATATGTGTCACTGTATCTGAACCACACTCTGGGTATGACTTTCTACGACTATATCAACCGCTACAGAGTGGAGGAAGCCTGCCGCATCATCGAATCTATGGTGGACAATGACAGAATCAATATGGTGGAAGTGTCAAGACAGGCGGGATTCAATTCAGTTTCAACTTTCAACCGCCATTTTCGCAAGGTCAAGGGAACCACGCCGATCGATTATTTCAAAAGGGCTGTGATGTCGTAACCGTTGGAGGACGAACGGTAAGTGCAATTCGGCATAGCCATATTACAATTCCTCAGCAAACAAGGTCGAGGTGGAAACGCTCTGGTCGGCTTCGACTTTTACTCCCCGTTTGATGAAACGGCCTTGTGATTCACGGGTCGTTCCGTCCAACTTCTCGAAGACTATGTCATATTCGCCTTCCCGCATCAGGATGGATGCCGTCTGATCAGTATCGTATGCCCCTGAGTGGGAATAATACGGGGATTTGATACCGTATTCTCCGCTGCGGTAGAAAAGTATGTTGGAAATGTAATACTTGCTGGTATTCTGGAGATTAACCACCCCCACCGGAATCCTGTTGAGCCCCGGGAGGTCAAATCCGGTCGTGAATTTCGGACCTTCTTCCTCATAACTGCCGGTCAGATTGCCTTTGCTGTCCGTAATGCAAGTCTTGAAAATTGGAGCAACAGCGATTTTGATTTTCATATTCCCGAAATCATTGTCCTTTGCAGCATAGCATCCGCTATTGACGTGCCATACCCAACTGAAATCCATACGCTGGTCGGTGCGGGCTATTGCCGGCACGTAGCCTGCTCCGTCATTATTGGTCACGAGACTGTATGAAACTGACCTGTCGTAAGGTCCGGTCATCATAGTCACGCTCTGATCCGGGAGTTCCTGTGAAGAAACCTCATCACTTGAGAAAACCAAACCCAGAAACCCAATTTTGAGGGTACTCCATTGAATGGCACCTGTTGCATCTTCAATTTGCATCGGTCCCATCTGATACTTAGCCTCAAAGCCGAATTTGGAACCCTTGGTATATGTCGTGCCGCCAATAGTCGTGGATGGCTCCGGAGTCACCAGGAAGGATACATTGCCGCTGTTCACGCTTTCTCCCTCTGAAGTCAGCAGCTGGACATCGATTTTGTACTCTCCCATATATCTCCCGTGAGTGGTGATGCAGTGGTCGCGGGTGTCAGTCTTCTGCTCCACCTTGAAAAATTCAGCATTGTGAATTACGCAGTAGCCGCTGACGCTGTAATAGTCGCCGGACTTGTATGAATTGCCGAAAACATAGAGCGGAAGCACTTCAACGTGCAGGTCTATGGCTTTGCGGACAGATACGGCAGGCATCTTGACATCATAGGGCAATGTTGAGCCGGAGGCGTATTCGTGGTATGTAAACAGGAGTTTTTCAGGCAAGTCCACATCGAAAGAGGTGTCGAAAACTGTCCTGTGAGACTTGGTGTCGGAGGTGCTTCCGGTGGCAATCCTTCTGGCCCCTTTCATATTGACATTCATAGTGTTGCGCCTGTTGCGGGAAAAGGTGCGGCTTATTCCGGTCCAGGATTTCACATAAGACGCCTTGTCGGTGAGGATTTCCACAGTGATTTCATTCACCGTACACGGACGCACGCAGACCCAGACATCCCTGATTGAGGCATCGGAAGTAAGGTACATATTGCCCGAGTGCCTCATTATCGTGAGTACATTGTCGGTACCGGGAGTCTGCGGCAGCACAAGTTCCCCGTCGGTTGTGAGAGAGAAACTGTTGACAAGGGGCTGGTCCGTGCGGATCAGGATTGACACCAGTTCCTCGCCTGCGTCCATATCCGGGAGATTCGTGAAGTTCAGGTTAAGGTGGGCCACTGCCCGGTCCCAAATCATCTGATAAACTCCCCCGCTCTCAAGATTCCTGATTTCAGCCGTTTTTCCCACGAGCAGGTCTGCAGAAGGGTCGTAGGAATTGACATCTCCCTTACACACCGGAAGTTGTACTTGGGGAATCTTCACCGGAATCCCTCCCGTTTCATCAAGACTGGTGGAAGTCACGCAGGATGAGGGATATACGGAGTAAAATTGCCAGGACTCGTGAGCGTTTTTCAAAAAGGATGAAGGCACAGCGAACTTTGTGGTGGCGCAATCCGAATCTGGGGCACTTGCAGATTTGACCAGGGCTCCCGAAACGCCCGCAGAACCGTCCGCTGAGAGCCAGGCGCCATCTCCTTTTGCTGCAACCTGCACCTTGTCCCCCTTGCTCCAGACTATGGTCTCTCCGGTCCATTGGGTCTTGGTCTCTTCATCAGCAGAGAACTGCGGCTTGTCGGATGACAGATATACCACAGGCCGGGACGCCTCCTGCCCTTTGTCTGCAACCTCCTTCACACAGCCGAACAGGGAGGTCAGGGACCATATAACTGACAGGGACGATATAATGGAAAAGTAGCGTTTCATACTATTCGAGATCTTCCAATACCGATTTCTCATAACCCCGGGCAGGAGTGTCCTCACTGCCTGCAAGAAACCCCTCCCAGCTGACTTCCTCCAGCCGGAATGAGGGGCTTGTGTAATTTCTGTCCATTTGCAAAACTTGGATTAATTGCTCAGATGACTCTTCCTGACGGTAGCCCCGGTAGTGACTTCGACATTCTTGATTGTAAATGGGGAACCAACTATAGGTTTTCCGGTCTCTCCATCCAGGACAGCATATGTGATGGTGTAGGTGCCTACAGGGAGCTGGTATCTCAAAACAGAGTCCTTCTTGTACGAAGCCTCTTTTGTGTCAACTACAGCAGTGTTTTTCGCATCAAGTATCTTGAAATTGGTGATGTATTTGTCAGCTGTTGTCGTGCTCGTAAATTCCAGCACTCCGGTGCGTGTCCTGTTAGGCGGCATAATGTCGAAATACTCTGTGCATTTACTCCACTTGTGCATAAACAGTGTCTTTTGCTCCCATTTGATGTGATAGTATTCGTAGCCGTATTCAGGATAGAGGGAAAGATACAGATGGAATCTTTCGGATGTGTCGTCATCCTTTGTTCCTGAAACCTTCCAGCACCAGCTTGCCTCGCATTTCTGGTCAGACCTGGCGATTGCAGGAATGGCCTTTGAAGTCTCGTCCTCCTCTTTTATGTTTTGGGTCTCGAAATGGTAATTCACTCTCCGGTTTTCATCGGTTTCCATTATAATGGTCTGGTCAGAAAGGGTGGTGGTTTCGCTGTTGTTCCAGGTCCAACTTCCGCCTACCGTGATTGTGGCTCCCCAATGACCTGCCGTATATCCTCCTTGGCCGCTTACATTGAAAGTCTTTGAGAAACCGTGGGTGTAGGAGGTGGAAGCTATTGTCGTGGCCGGTTGCGGCGTCTCATAAAAGCTCACCCTCTCACCAAGATAATTGTTGTCTGTGTCGCACAGGCCGACGCGCCATTGTATATTGGTGCTGTAGAATGCGTGGGCGTAAGTCGGAATCAATCCGTGTTTGGCTTTATAAAGCCCGTACAGACGCCCGTTATGCGATATGACCGACATCGTGATCAGATAATAGTCTCCAGAGTCGCTCCCGTTGAGTTCGTAAGCATAGAGAGGTGTGATATAGACATCGCACTCGACTTGAGAGTTTCTGCTGATTATGTCCGGATCGGACCACGTCACCTTGGCGATTTCGTAATTGTCCACTCCGACGTTGAGAACTTTCCTCACGTGCTGGCTGTAATGGGAGTCCATAATCCGCTTGGAAAGGTCGCCGTCGAATACGGGCACAACCGGGGTGTCGGCTTTTGTCAATGCATCGTGCTTTTCCTGATGTTCATTGGCCCAATCTACGAAGGAGGAAATCTTGGTGTTCAGGTATTCTGCGGTCTCCCCTATTTCCACAGGCTTGACATCAGAAATCACTTCGCTTTCGGAACCGGTGTCGGAGGATTTGGTCTTCTGGGGATTGTCCTCATCCTCTTCTTCGGAGGTGTCGCCCGTTATTGTAGGCACCAAATCCTTGAGCAGGAACGGGTTCTGCAACTGGAAACAGGAGTAGTGGTGAATTGCGAGGAACAGGAGGTCATTATCTTCGTTGTCCGGATAAAGATAGGCCGGGTATCCGATAGAGGTCCAGAAATCGTAGTGGCACTTGTTGTCCGGCCACATCTCAAAAACCATACGGCCTTCTTCCATTGCTCTCACTATGCTTTCTCTAAATGTCTCCAGTTCGGTGGAGGCGACAACGATAATGCCGGCCTCGTCTATATTGGCCGCTATTGACACATTCCGCAGTCCGAGTGCCTGTTTCATATAATCGGGAACCGCTGATGCGTACCATACTGACGGCTCAAGTTCATCATCGATATCATATTCCACCGGTGTGTAAGGACTGTCCGGCTTGCCGGGTTCAGGTACAATGTCCTTGTTGCAGGCTGCAAGAGCGATTGCGCTCACGATAGCCAAAGTTCTGTAAAATGTCTTCATAAGTCTGTCAAATTATGAATTTTGAGCGAAGGTAGACATTTTTAGGACCAATCGTGCAGCTCCAGATGCCCCGGAGCGTGCCTTTTCCCGATGAGAAGGAAAAATTCACCGGATGACAAAAAATGCCCTGTGTGACTACAGGGCAATAGAATGGGTTGTCGAAGTTTCTGCTGTGATGTCGGCGGTGATTTTCACGCCTTTGATCATATAGCGTCCCTTAGGTTCAAGACTGTCCGGGTCCACAAGTTCATAGACGATGTCGTATTCTCCCTCTCGCAGCAGGATATCCGCCTCCTCTTTTTGGTTGTAGGCTCCGCCAGGGGAGCAGTACGGAGATTTGATGCCGTATTCTCCGCTGCGGTAGAACAGGATATTCGTGAGGGTGTTGCGGGTGGTGTTCTCGAGTTTGACATTGCCCGCAGGAATCCTGTTCATTCCGGGGAGGTCGAGTGTGGCTGAAAAGGCTGGATGACTGTATCTTACTCTGGCTTTTCTGACAGCTGCCGTTTTGGAATTTATTGCATAGGCTGCTGATTTGTAAACAGGTGTGATGCAGGCCTGGAGTACCATATTCCCGAAATCATTGTCGTTGGCGCAGAAGTTACCGCTCTTGAGATGCCATACCAGGCTGAAATCCATCCTCTGGTCAGTTCTTGCCACCGTCGGAATATAACTTGTGCCGAAGCCGTTTTCGTCATTGTTTGTCAGCATTTTGTATGACACATTCCGTGTCTGGATTCCCGTCACCATATTGACTTCCTGGTCGGGCAGGTTCTGCGTGGAGGAGTTGTCCCAGCTGAAGCCGAATCCTATGAATCCCATCAGAAAATTCTTCCAGGACAGCTCTTGTGTCTGTTTGTCCTCCTTCTGTCTGCTGCCTATTGTCAATTTGGGAGACAGACTGAACTTGAAGCCCTTTTTGTACGTCGTGGTTGACATTGTGGTGGAAGGTTCGGGAGTTATGAAGAATTCGGTGTTATCGTTCGACACCGGTTGTCCATCCGCCGAAAGGAGTTGGAATTCAAGATTGTACTCGCTCATATACCAGTAGTATGCATCAAGGGAATAATTGCCTATATGATAGCTTTCCACTGTCTTGTAGAAATTGCCGTTGTGCAGAACACAATAACCACTGATGCCGTAATAGTCACCGGAATAGGACTCGTTGCCGAATACATAGATCGGGAGGACTTCTATGTGAAGGTCAATGGCTTTCTTTACAGAGGCCGGAGTGCTGTTGAATGTATAACTTTCGTCAGTTTTGCCAGTGGACCAGATTTCCACCTCAGGTATGTCAACATCGAAACTCAAATCGTAGATTGTCTTGAAATCGTTTCCCGATTCGGATGTGGAAATGGCTTTGCGTTCGGCACCTTTCATATTGACATTCATCGCGTTGCGTCTGTTGCGGGAAAACGTGCGGCTGATTCCACTCCAGGATTTCACATAGACTGCCTTGTCCGTGAGGATTTCAAAAGACAGTTCGGAGACGGTGCAGGGCCTCACGCAGAGCCACACGTCCCTGATTGAAGCATCGGAATCAATGACGATGTTTGATGATCGCTGGAGAACGGTCAGGACATTGTCGGTGCCGGGTGTCTGAGGAAGTGCCAGCATCCCGTCGGTACTGAGGGAAAAATTGTTCACAAGAGGCTGGTCGGAACGGATGAGTATGGAAATCAGTTTTTCGCCGGCAGTCACATCCGGCAAGTTCAGGAAATTCAGATCCAGATGCGCCACTGCCCTTGCCCAGAACATTTGGTAGGTCTCCCCTTCTGCAAGGTCTTGGATTTCAGCGGTTTTGCCCACAAGCAGGTCGGCAGACGGGTCGTAGGACCGGACGGTTCCGTTGCGGACTGGAATCTGCACCTGCGGAATCCGCACCGGGACGGCATCTTCAGAAGTGGTGCAAGTGCCTGTGACACAGGATGCAGGATAGACTGCAAAGAATTGCCAGTTGTCGTGACTTGTGTCGAGAAATCCGGACGGTACGCAAAATCGGGTTGTGGCACAGTCTTCCTCTGCCGCACTTTCAGATTTTACCAGAGCCCCCGACGCTGAGGTGGAACCGTCTTCCGAGAGCCAGTTGCCGTTTCGCTTTGCTGCCACCTTGACACTGTCCCCTTCGCTCCAGAAGATGGTCTCTCCGGTCCAGTGTGTCTTGGTCGTTTCTTCTTGATTGTCAGACAATTGAGGCTTGGATGACGAGAGCCAGACGGTATGCCTCACTTCAAGAGGACTTTGCGGTATATTCTCTTTTACGCAGCCGCTCAGGACACAAATTCCAGAAAGCATCAACAAACCCGCAAGCGTGGACGCGCCTGAAACCTCAAATGCTCCACTCAGAGAACTTATATAATTGAATTTCACCATATTGCCTATTCCAAATCTTCGAGTACCGAATCCTCATAACCCCTTGCAGGAGAGTCTCCGCTTCCTGCAAGCAGCCCCTCCAGGCGGATTTCCGCATCAGCGAGGAAGGGGCTGACATATAACCTGACTTGCTTCATATTCAAATGATTCTCTGTGCGTTAGCGTGATAGAGTTCAGATGTTCTTGCAGTAGCTACCTCCACGCCGGAGAATCCGAATGTTCCTGTGACTTTACCTGTGTCTCCATTCACGATATTATATATGACGCGGTACTTTCCCACAGGCACCTGATACCTGATCACGGCATTCTTCTCGTAGGCCGAACCGGTGGAGACAATTACTTTGTCGTTAGTGTCAATAATCTTGTAATCAGCCACATACAGATTTGCAGTATTCTTGAACTCAATCACTCCGTTTCGCTGACGGTTCGGAACGTTAATCGGGAAATACATATTCCTGAACTTCGGCGCGAGCAGACATTCACTCTTGCGGGCACCTTCTGCACCCCAGGTTGCGTGTCTCCACTGGCATCCATAGTAAGGGAAGAGCAGAAGACGGAACACAAATGATTCGGAAGCATCGTCATCCTTGGTTTCGGCCACCCTCCAGCACCAGCTGGCCTCGCATTTCTGGTCGGTCCTGGCTATTGCGGGGATTGCATCCTTGGTTTCATCTTCCCACTGGACGTTGTTGGTGATGAAATCGTATTTGACAGAAGCTAAGTTGGAAGTGGTGGACATTTCTATGCTCTGGTCAGCGACAGTCCTTGAATGGCTGTTGCTCCAGCTGAACGAGCCTCCGACCGTAAGCGATGCAGACAGATTGCCATTTGTATAGCCGCCCTGCCCATTCACATTCAGGCTTCCGGTGAATCCCACCGTGTAGCTCGTACTGCTCTGGGTGGAAGTCGGTTTCGGAGTCTCAAAGAAACTTACCCTTCCGGTCATATCCGGATATAGACTCGAAGTTTTCTGCAGCAATGCCTGAAACTCTATTTTGTCACTATAGAATACGTGAGCCCAAGTCCGGACTGCACCGTGCCAAACTTTGTAGAGTCCGTACAGCGGTTCATTGTGAGAGAGCACATACATAGTGATGAAATAATAGTCTCCGGCAACCGAAGCAGGATTACAGTCCTGGTAGGCATACAAAGGCGTGATTGTGATGTTCAGGTCGATGGTGGAATGTCTGCTCACCTTGTCCGGCTCAGACCAGACGACCTTACAGATCTGGTAGTCGTCGGCCCCGACCGTAAGGGTTTTGGTGATATGCTGGCTGAACTTGCTGTCTGCAATTCTCTTTGACAGGTCTCCATCGAAGGAAGATGAGCCGGCTTTTGTGAGTGGGCCCACTGAAGGCATATTCTCATTTGCCCAATCCACAAAGGATGCGAACTTCGTGTTCAGATATTCTGAAGTCTTCTCTATTTCAACAACTATTGCGTCATAGTTACCTTCTTTCAACTCATCCTTGTCAGTGGTTTCGCTGGCATTCTCATCCGGTTCAACATTGGTGTTGGGGTTGAAATCCATGAGCAGGAAAGGATTCTGCAGCTGGTAACACTCGTATTCGTGCATTGCAAGGAAAAGCAGGTCATTGCTTTCCTCCTCCGGAAGCAGATAGACCGGAGCTCCTATGCTTTTCCAGAAATCGTAATGAGTCTTGTTGTTCGGCAAGAGTTCGACTATCATTTTCCCGTCTTCCCAAGCCTTGCTCAGAAGCTCCCTGTTGTTTTCAAGTTCAGAGGACTCCACCACTATCATATCAGCTTCTTCTGCTGATCCGGCAGTAACGGCTGAACGTAATTGCATTGTCTCCCTGAATTCTTCCACCGAACTTCCC
Organism: Rikenellaceae bacterium; assembly: GCA_022771245.1. Lineage (GTDB taxonomy): Bacteria > Bacteroidota > Bacteroidia > Bacteroidales > UBA932 > Cryptobacteroides. Next base: position 25,694 of record JALFCH010000105.1, read on the forward strand.
GAAGTATAATATACAGTCGGAATGAGTTTGTCTTCAAGGTCGTACTTGACCTGGGAGGAACTGTTGTTACCCGGAGCGGGTGCCGGAATTTCTTCTTTATTGCAGGCCGCAAGAGCTATCGCTCCCGCCAACGCCATAGTTCTGATAAATGTTTTCATAAAAGCATTCTGAAAAAAAATCTGCTGCAAAAGTATGGAGGTAAAATTTGCTGTGCAAGTACTTGATTTCCGTTTTCGGAAATGGGTTCAGAATTTTCGGAATTTGACGGAAAATGTGGAATCTGACGGAAATTTTAACGGAATCTGACGGAAAAATCACTTTCCTTTCCTCACCTCGTCAGTGTAGAACGCCTTTGGTGAAACCGACATAATCTTGAAGAAATATCGGTTGAAAGAAGATACGGAATTGAAGCCGCTCCTGATTGCGACGTCGGTCATATTGATTCTTCCGCTGCTTTCCATCTCCCGTATGATCCTGCAGGCCTCTTCCACGCGGAAGGAATTGATATAATCGTAGAATGAAGTGCCGAGAGAATGTTGGAGATAGTATGTGAGGTATTTCACATTGGTCCCGACAGCAGCTGCAAGGTCACCCAGCTTGAGTTTGGGATTGAGATATATTTTGTCGTTCTGCATACAGGAGGCAAGTCTCGGGGCTATGGTAAGCTCGATATTGCGGACTATGGACTCGGAGAACTCGCTTGCGGAATCATCTTCCTTACCCTTATCAGCAGCTTCAGGGCTGGTCCACTGTATTCTGACTGTCCTCTGCCTTTTCACGAAATAGAAAAGTATGCTCCAGATTACAAGGGACGAGACTATGAAAAGGCACTCTCCAAGCCAGGTGGCGGGAGTGAAGGCAATGGCGTATATTACAAGCTGCAGGAACCAGGCAGAACCGGTCACCACGGCCCATCTCACTCCCATATTTTCCTTGTACGAGAAATTGTCTGACAGGTATTTGCCGTATCTTACCGAAAAGACAACCATTGCAGCTATGCCTGAAAGGGCTATGGAATATGATATGGCATAGGTGGCAATTTCCAGAGCCGGGAGAGGAAATATCAGGTACAGAACCGCCAGAAGCAGAATGACTGTGGTTTCGGAAATCCATAGCCTGTCTTTTACTGCCCCGGGACGCACAACTTCGAGCAGAAAGGCACAGATTACCGGGAATGAAGTCAAATCCAGCAGCGACATCGCGACATTCAGTTTCTCACTGCTGCTGAAGAATTCCGACAGAAAGACCGAATCCTTGAGGTAGCCGGCGGCAATCCACAATGTGCAGAGAAACAGCAGATGGAATCTTCTGCTCCTTTTGCGGATGCGGAAGAATCTGCAGGAAGCGAGCGCGAAATATGCGAATGCCACTCCCCTGAGTTGGTGTGCAAGTGTTTCTGCTATTCCTATCATAATGCGGACTGTCTGGGGCAATAGTTATCTATGAGAAAACGGGGCGACCAAAGTCTGAATGGTCTGCCCCGTATCTGAAAAATATGGATATATTACCACTCGAGAATCTTTGCGAAATCGTAAGTCTCAGGGTCTGCAATGCCGAGAGCCTTGACTGCTTCGTAATCTGCAGGAGTGATATAGTGTGCGATATACTTGTAGTAGTTCTGCGCTGTGCCGGCGTTGATGTCCACCACGCGAGGAGGAATCTTTCCGGTCTCAGGGTCCTGAAGGTCAGCAAGATAGAGTGGAGAAACATTGCCGTATGCATCCACATAGACCATACATCCTGTCTTGCCCTCGCTGAAGAGCTGGTAAACGCCCATTGCAAGCTCGGTGCAGTAGGTGAGGTCGTAAGCCACAGGGTCCTGGCAGCGCACGTCGTAGCCGATTTCCACAGGACGGCTCTTTACCTTCAATTTGATTTCCTTGAATTTCTTTTCGAGGAGGTCGTTGAAGAGCACAGCCTTGGAAATCTTGCCGAGTTCAGGATGTCCGTGGTCGTCATAAGTGAAGTGGATACCTGCGTCAACGGCTTCCTGAGCCACACCTGCATCGTGGAAAAGACCTTCAGCTGCTACAATGGTACCGTAGTTCACGCCCATAATCTTCCTCTTGAGGATGGCGGAGATGGACAGGCGGATAATCTTGTCGAGGGTCATCTTGGTCTTGTTGAACATCTCCGGAATGATGGTCATAGGGCAGTGGGTTGCCTCGCCGATACCGAGTGCCAAAGAACCGCAGGTGCGTCCCATTGCGCTGATTACAAGCCAGTTGCCGGAAGTGCGTGCATCCTCGTAGATGGTCCTTGCAAGATGTGCGCCCTCATTCTTCGCAGAATTGTAGCCGAAAGTCGGAGCATTGGCAGGGAGAGGAAGGTCGTTGTCGATGGTCTTCGGGCAGTGGATGTTGGCGATAGGATAGTTCTTTGCAGCCAGGAATTTGGAAATCCTGTTTGCAGTGGAAGCAGTGTCGTCGCCACCTATGGTAACGAGAAGCTTGATGTTGTTGTCCTTGAAGAGGTCAAGGTTGAAATTCTCTTCGAAATCCTTGTCAGTCGGCTTGAAACGGCTCATTTCGAGGTAGGAACCGCCCCTGTTCCAGAAACGGTCTGCGATGAAGAAATCGAGATCTTCGATGCGTGCATTCTTGCTGAACAGACCGGAGTAGCCGCCGTGAAGGCCGATTACCCTGTAACCTTTTGAAAGGAAGGTCTTTGCAACACTCATTGATACTGAATTCATTCCCGGGGCAGGACCGCCGCCGCAAAGGATGATAACTGCGTCTTTCATTACTTATAATAGTATTAGGAGTTAATATTTCAACATTTGTCATCTGCCTTTTCCTCACAAGAAGGGCAAAGCCGAAAAACCGGGCAAAATTACCGAAATTCATCGAATTTTCAACGGGATTTTTCAATTTTTTCGTATTCCTGAAGTGCCGGTTCAAATTCGGGCTGCTTTTCGTGTCAACATATGCTCCATTCCGGCCTCACGATTCAAGAAAATCCGATTTTTTTGATTAAATTTGCAGGTTGCATTGTCCATAGTTGAAAGGGCGAGTTTGATGAAAATGGAAAAGACACAGGCATATACAAGGATACTTGAACTGAGGGGCATAATCGACGAGGCCAACAGAAGATATTATGTTGAAAATGCCCCCACCATCAGTGACCGGGATTTCGACTTTCTGATGAAGGAACTCGAAGCCCTGGAGCGCGAATATCCTGAATTCGACTCTCCCGACTCCCCCACCCATAGGGTCGGAAGTGACTTGGATGCGACGGTTCAGAAAGAATTCAAGCAATATCCCCACAAGTATCAGATGCTCTCCCTTGGCAATACCTACGACATAAGTGAGGTCGTGGATTTTTCCGACAGGGCATCCAGGCTTCTCCCCGGGAAGAATTTCACCTATTCCTGCGAACTCAAGTTCGACGGCACTGCAATTTGCCTGAGCTACAGCAAGGGGCGTCTTGTGAGAGCTCTTACCCGTGGAGACGGGCAGGTGGGCGATGATGTCACGGCCAACGTTAAGAAAATCAGCAATATACCTCAATCCCTGAAAGGCGGAAACTATCCGGAAGAATTTGAAATCAGGGGTGAAATCTATATGCCATACTCGGCATTTGACCGTCTGAACGAAGAAAGGACGAGAGATGAGGAGCAGCCTTTCGCAAATCCCCGTAATGCCGCTTCCGGTTCTTTGAAACTGCTTGACAGTGCAGAGGTTGCGAAAAGGGGGCTGGAATGTACGCTCTATCATATGGTGGGAGAGGCTTTGCCGTTCAAGACCCATTCCGAGGCTTTGGATGCCGCACAGTCCTGGGGGCTTCCGGTGTCCGACAAACGCCGCATCTGCAAAACCATAGGGGAAATCCAGGATTATATAAATTATTGGGACACAGAGAGGAAGGCCCTGCCTTTCGCTACCGATGGCGTAGTCATAAAAGTCAATGAACTGGAATACCAGAAGGATTTGGGCTATACCGCAAAGTTCCCGCGTTGGGCCGTGGCCTACAAATTCAAGGCAGAACAGGCTCTTACCCAGGTCAAATCCATTGATTATCAGGTGGGAAGGACTGGAGCGGTGACTCCCGTGGCAAATCTGGACCCTGTGCTACTCTCCGGAACCACAGTCAAACGCGCAACTCTGCACAACGAAGACCAGATGCGTCTTCTGGACATCAGAATTGGGGACTATGTGTATGTGGAGAAGGGCGGGGAAATCATTCCGAAAATCACTTCCGTGGAGTTGAGTATGAGGAATGCAGCCCTCAAGGCTCCGGAGTTTCCCAAGGTCTGTCCCGATTGCGGGTGCACTCTGGTCAAAGACGAAGACGAGGCGAAGTGGTTCTGCCCCAACCGGGAAGGCTGCCCTACTCAGATCAAGGGCCGTCTGGTGCATTTCGTAAGCCGTAAGGCTATGAACATTCTGGCAGGGGATGCCACCATAGACCAGTTGTATGCTCTGGGACTGGTGAAATCTCCGGCTGATTTCTACGGCTTGGACAAGGCTTCACTGCTGCGTCTGGAAGGATGGAAAGACAAAATGGCAGAGAGGTTCCTCAAGAGTATAGATGCTTCCCGCAATACTCCTTTCGAGAATGTGCTCTTCGCCTTGGGAATCAGGTATGTGGGAGAAACCACGGCCAAGGTCATCGCGCGTCATTTCGGCAATGTGGATGCCATAGCAGCGGCCAGTCTTGAAGAACTGAGAGAGACAGAAGATGTCGGGGATGTGATTGCTGAAAGCGTCTATAATTTCTTCCGCAATGAAGCCAATATCAATGATATAGCCCGGCTCAGGGCTGCCGGAATCCATCTTGCGGCGGAAAGGGAGGAAACGGCAGGAGATGCGCTTGATGGCAAGGTGATCGTGATTACGGGGACCTATTCCGTTCCGAGGGACAGGATGAAGAAAATCATAGAGGAAAATGGCGGAAAGTCCTCTTCCTCAATCAGTTCCAAAACGAGCTTCGTGCTTGCAGGAGAAAAGCCGGGGCCGGAAAAAATGAAAAAGGCGGAGGAACTTGGGGTGAAAGTGATTTCAGAGGAGGAGTTTATGGCTATGATTCACCCGGCACAGAACCCAGTGCAGAACTCCGAACAGAACGGAGAGCCAGCTCCAGCTGAGTCTCAAGCAGTTACGCAACAGGAGAAAATATACAAGATAGGAGAGCAGATGAGTCTCTTCGGTGATGAAGAATAAATTATGAGCAGCAGAGTATCAGAATTTACAGCACAGGATTATCAGTTGATTTCCAGAGAGTTTGCTGAACTCAGGGAATCGGCTGTGAGAAGGTGTGCGAATCAGCAGGAAATTGACACGGTACAGAAGGCCTTCGATTTCGCAAATGAGGCCCACAAGGGAGTCCGCAGACGCTCAGGTGAACCATATATTATACACCCTATTGAAGTCGCGAAAATAGTCGTGAATGAAATTGGTCTGGGCTGCAAATCCATCGTTGCCGCACTTCTGCACGATGTCGTGGAGGACACCGACTACACAGTGGAGGATATACGCAACCTCTTCGGGGACAAAATCGCCACCCTTGTTGACGGTCTCACCAAAATCAAGACGGTTCTCGACAATGAAGACAAGTCCAAGGTCAAGAGCATTCAGGCGGAAAATTTCAAGCGTATTCTCCTCACACTCAATGATGACGTGCGTGTGGTCCTGATAAAGTTGGCTGACCGTCTGCACAATTGCCGCACCATAGAATATATGCCGGAGCACAAGAGGGACAAGATTCTCGGAGAGACTATGTTCATCTTCATTCCCCTCGCCCACAGGCTTGGACTCTACGGCATAAAATCCGAAATGGAAGACATCTGGCTGCGCTACAAGGAGCCTCAGGCCTTCAATGAAATCAAGGCCAAAATCAACCGCAACGCCAACGACAAGGAGAAGCAGATAGACGATTTCGTCAAGGAAATCAGGCAGATACTGGACAAGATGGACATAGACTATGAAATCCGCAAGAGGGTCAAGTCCCCATATTCCATCTGGCACAAGATGAGGACCAAGAATGTGACTTTCGAGCAGGTTTTCGACTTGTATGCAGTTAGAATCATTTTCAAGCCCCGAACCGAAAATGTGAAAGCCGAAAGAAGCCAGTGCTATGCCATATATTCCGCAATCACAAATGAATACGACTATAGGGAAGACCGTTTCCGGGATTGGATAAAACAACCCAAGAACAATGGTTATGAGGCCTTGCACTGTACCGTGATGAGCAAGTCCGGCATATGGGTGGAAGTGCAGATAAGGTCCCGCCGCATGAACGACATTGCAGAAAAAGGCATTGCTGCCCACTGGGCCTACAAACGGGAAGGCATAGTGAGCGAGAGTGAAAGCGAAATGGACAAATGGATAGCCAAGGTCCAAGAAATACTCATGAATCCCGATGTGAATGCCCTTGAACTGTTGGACATAATCCACAATGACCTCACGGCCTCCGAAATTTTCGTTTTCACCCCAAAAGGAGAACAGAAGGCCATACTAAAAGGTGCCACTGCTCTGGATTTCGCCTATATGATACACACTCACATTGGCAACAAGGCCATAGCTGCCAAGGTGAATCTGCGTCTGGAACCGCTGTCATACGTACTCCGTTCAGGAGACCAGATTGAAATCATCACTGCCCAGAACGAAAATCCCAAACGGGAATGGCTGGATTTCCTGAAGACCCGCAAGGCCATCAATATAGTAAAGGAATATTTCGACAGACTTGACCGCAAGAACGCAGCAGAGGCTCAGGCAAATCAGAAAGCCTCCTCAGGCAGCAAGTGGTCCCTGCCGTTTTTCAAGCCCAAGGCCAAGAGCGAATACATCATCAACGACAGACGCAACACTGACAACCGATTCGTGATTGCGACCTGCTGCCATCCAATTCCAGGAGATCCGGTGATCGGTTTCCTTTCCCCGGACGGTGTGGTGACCGTGCACAAGAAGTCCTGCCAGGTTGCAAACACACTTGCCGCCACCAGCGGTGACTCCATAGTGGTGCCAAAATGGGAAGCAGACGAGATGAATGCTTTTCCTGCACGCATCTCGGTTACCGGAATAGACAGAGTGGGGCTGCTGAATGAAATCACCAAATATGTCTCCGTCATAATGAAGGTGAATCTGCGCCGGCTTGTATTTGAAAGTCAAGACTCCATTTTCAGCGGAGAGATGGACTTGATGGTGCACGAAAAGGCCGACCTTGAGAGGTTGCTCAAGATGCTCCAGAAAATTGACGGAATACAGAAGGTAATCCGCAAAAACTTATGACAAATGACTTGGAAACAGATATTTAAGCTATTATTTACCAGGATGTTGCCGGTCGTGTCAGTGGGCGCGACCCTGTGGGTGCTTTTGTTTTCCAACTCCTGCGCCAACACCACCACTCCCCCTTCCGGAGGTCCCAAGGACACCATTCCGCCTGTTATCAGGAAGGTGGAACCTCTTGAAGGAGCTACAATGGTGCCGGTGAAAAAGACCAAGATCACCTTCACTTTCAACGAATACGTGGTGGTGAAGGACCCGTCCTGCATCTATCTCTCCCCTCCTCTGGAAAAACGTCCCAAATACAGAATCCACAACAAAAGCCTGATTGTCACTTTCGAGTCAGACTTGGACAGTAACCGCACCTACACTCTGGACCTCACCGGAGCAGTGGCTGACAATAACGAAGGCAATATGTTCCCGGGCTACACCTATGTCTTTTCCACGGGAGAACGCATTGATTCCATGATGATTACCGGAACGGTGCAGGACTGCAACACGCTCAAGCCGGTCAAGGGAGCCACAGTGATGCTCTACAAGGACCAGGCGGATTCCGCAGTTTTCCTCCAGCGACCCGTTGCCTCGGCAAAGACTGATGACTGGGGATTTTTCTGCATACGGAATATTCAGGACACGGTATATCGTCTCTATGCGGTCAAGGACGAGAACGGCAACAATAAATATGACCCTGAGACAGATAGGATTGCATTTTTTGATTCTCTGATACGCCCGAGCGTGAAAGTCCGTGACTCCTTGCCGGAACTGATGAAATACGATATGAAGGACACCCTCTGCTGTCTGGCCAGAAATTCGGAATACACCCTCAATATGTTCAAGGAAGACCCGTCCAAGCAGATGATAGTCAACAAGGAAAGAGTTGGGGAAAGGACCGCCTACATCACTTTTATGGCTCCTTATGCGCAGATTGATTCCATCTGGATTGACGGTGTGCCTCCTGAAAGGCTCATCACCCAGTTCAACATACGGCAGGACAGTCTCGAAATCTGGGTGAACGACCCGCGTAAGCAACCTGACACACTCTTTTTGAACGTAAAGTATATGAAGACTGACACCACAGGCTTCCTTTCGGATTTTACGGAGGTCGTGAAGTTGACTATGCCTCGCAAGAACGCAAATGCAGCCCGGAAGTCGTCCCGCAAGGACATCAAGAAGGAAGATACGCTATGCGTGTTCACCGTGGATGCCAAGCCTGAGAACATAGAGCAGTACGGTTTCCAGTTCGAGTTCAAATATCCTATAGTCACAGAGGCTTTCGATTCCATCGTGTTCAAATCCGTCAATCCAAAGCAACAGGAGAAGGTGGAACAGTTCGATATTGAAAAGGATAGTCTGAATCTCAGAAAATTCACCTTGCGTCCGCGTTTGAAATATTTGCAGGGTTATGAATACAAGATGCACGTTCCGCACCGCAAGTTTCAGGATATCAACGGTTTCTGGAACGATAGCCTGGATGTGAAGGTAAGTCTTCCGAATGACGACAAACTCAGCCAGCTCAAGTTGAAATTGACTTCCGTAAAGAACAAGTACATAGTGGACCTGCTCAATGAAAAGAGAGATAATGTCCTGAGGTCCTTCATCATAGATACGGATACCGAGCTTGTGTTTCCGTATCTGAAAGCCGGCAAATATTCAATCAGGATTACTGAAGACAAGAACCGCAACGGAATTGTGGACACGGGAGTTCTTCTTGAACACCGTCAGCCGGAAAAAGTGCTTTTCTACAAGTTGTCTGACGGCACCTTCATACTGGAAATCCCGGAAATGTCGGAAATTGAGCAGGCAATTGACCTGGCAGAGATGTTCAATTAATAGGTGGTACTACGGATGAAGAAATTTTACTCAGTAATATTTGCTGTCCTTGCCTGCTTCACTGCTCTGGCTCAGACTACAGACCTTGATTCGTTGCTCCTGCACGGAATCTCTGTCGAAAGCCTGCCGAATGAGGTTATAGACAATTACGACCTCAAAAAGAAGAAGCCAATCAATGACTATTCCATTATTGGTGTGCAGTATGGTGTGGGGCTGAGCCGTACCCTGCTCAATCCGGAATTTGCAAAAGAGGACTTTGTATTTATGCCATACAACGTTGGAGTGACCTATTCGCGGTATGG
>JALFCH010000098.1 GCA_022771245.1 Rikenellaceae bacterium
TCAAGGACGGTTACCGACCCTGCAACCTAAGCGGTGAACTGGACAGACGGTGACTCCATATCAGTCTTTACTTCAGTTGCCGGCCAACTTCCGACAACTGTCGATGATTGGAAAATAGGCAATCCGGTGAAGTTCGTAACAAATACTGTGGAGGGAGACAATAGGATTTTTGTCATTGATGAGTCAGTCAAGGATGCTGCAGCAGGCAAACTCGAAGCCTTCCGTGAGCGTTACGCCACCAATGAGGCTCTGGACTGGTATGTGGTTTATCCGAGATTTATGCAGACCCCATCAACTCCGGGCAAGTCCATCATTTTCTTCGGCAAGCGAAGCGACCTGGATATGTCCCAGCACGGCAATGACAATATGGACCATCTTGCCCGCCAGGATGTGCTTCTGGGCAAGGCTCTGAATACATTGGAGCCGGTGGTCTCTATGCAGCACATCGGTGCTCTCCAGCAGGTAACTGTTAAGAACACCTGTTCGGAGCCAATTACTGTGAAGTCAATCACAATGACCACCACGACCGCAAAACTTTCGGGTGAGTTCCGTATGCATTTGACTGAAGCGAAGCCGTTCGTTCCGTCTGATGCAATAAATTCGAGCAGTGAATTTGTACTCGATGTGACTGACGGCACTCCAATTGCCTCAGGCTCCTCTGCAAAATTCTATTTTGTGACACCGCCGTTCAAAGTTGCAGCAGGCGAGAATGTGACTTTCTCTATTACTGCCGACAAGGGAACCAGTGTTAAGACTATGACTGCTCAGAGCGAACTGTCTTTCCTTTCCGGACACAGGTACAATGCCAATGTTGATTTTGCTGTGGATGAGTCTCGGGCAAAGACGGTTTCTGATGTAGTGATGAATGTGTATAAGTTCCAGCTTGAGGGATGCAATTCTGGACTGGATCTTTCTACCGGAGAGGTTATCGACCTCTATAATATTTCAGAGGAGAACCAGAAACGTGTAGATGTGGTTACAGTCCAGCCAAATGTAATCGATTTCATTGCACCTTCCAACAATGACCATTTCTCCTATCTTCAGGGAACATCCTTTACCAGTATTCCTAACTGGAAAACTCGCAACACGACTTCGTTCCGTAGGACATATCTGGGTAAGGACCAATTCAATGCCATTACAACATACTCGGAAATTGTAAAAGCTTATGATGAGGCTGATACATCCTGGACTATAAATGACACAGCCGGTAATGAAAGCCAGAATAAATTCAATGGTCTCAAGGCAGCGCAGGCGGGTTACCTGGTAATTGCAGCCAAGACCTCCGACGGAAGGTATGCCCTTATCTTTTTCAAGGCAGTCGGTGCTTATAAACAGGCTCCTGAATGGAGCAATATGACCATCACCATCGATGTCAAGGTAAAGGATAACACTCCAGCATCACAGCAATGAGCAGCAGAAGGACATTCGTGAAACAATTGGGAGCGGCCGCAATGACGGCGGCTGTTCCCGGTTTGCTTTCGGCACGGACCAGACAAGGCAAGGACAAACTTGCTGTTAGCAATATCAAATTGGACAGCAGTTGGGACGTAATCATAGTCGGAGGCGGCCCCTCGGGATGTACTGCCGCCATTTCTGCAGCCCGTCAGGGAGCCAAGACTCTTCTGATAGAGGCAATGGGTCAGCTCGGCGGAATGGGTACTGCCGGAATGGTGCCTGCCTGGTGCCCTTTCTCGGATGGGGAGAAAATCATCTACCGTGGACTTGCAGAAACCATCTTCAACGAGTCCAAGAAGGGTGTTCCGCACGAAAGGCCTTCCAAACTGGACTGGGTGAACATCAATCCGGAATATCTGATGAAGGTCTATGAAAAGATGGTCAGGGATTCCGGTGCAAAAGTGCTCTTCTTTTCGAGAGTAGCTGCCGTTGAGAAAAGTGCGGACGAAACTGTCGATGCCATAATAGTTGCAAACAAGAACGGCCTCACCGCATTCAAGGCCAAGGTTTTCATCGATGCCACCGGAGACGGAGACCTGGCCACCTGGGCAGGTGCAGAATATATGAAGACCGATGTGCTTCAGGACGCGACACTCTGCTTTTCCATAGCAAATGTGGATACCTATGCCTTTCTGAACGGCCCCAACCTTCATTCTGACGACAAACGCAGCCCTATATTCGATGCCATACGCAGCGGACGCTATCCGCGTGTGAGCGGTCATATGTGCCTCAATCTCGTGGGTCCCGGGGTTGTCCAGTTCAATGCCGGGCATCTCCACGCCGACTCCACCGACCCTTGGAGCGTGACTGACGCGATGATAGAAGGCAGGTTGACAGCTGAAGAATACCTGCTCGCGCTCAAGGATGTGGTTCCAAAGGCTTTCGCCAATGCTTTCGTAGTCAAGACGGCCTCCCTGCTGGGTGCCAGGGACAGCCGCAGGATTGTCGGGGATTATGTGTTCACGGGCGACGACTGGAGGGAGAGAAAGACTTTCGATGACGAAATAGGAAGGAACTGCTACTATATCGATGTCCACAAGAAAGATTTTGTTCCAGTGCATTACAAGAAGGGAGATTCTCACGGAATTCCGTACCGCTGTCTCACGCCTCGCGACCTCAAAAACGTGCTTACGGCAGGCCGTTGCATCAGTACAGACGAAGAAGCCTTCGGAAGCCTGAGAGTGATGCCTCCGTGTCTGGTCACAGGCGAAGCTGCCGGCACTGCTGCCGCCCTTGCCGCATCTTCCTCCTCCCACAATGTTCACTCTGTGGATGTAACCGACCTGAGAACCATTCTCCGCTCCAACGGAGCCTATTTCCTCTGAAATTTATATCAACATCGGCAATCCCGCAAACTACGGGATTGCCGATGTCTTTATAGTTTTGAATAATTCACTAAAAAAGTGAATTATTCAAAACTGACTTTGCGGCGAGAAGTTTTATATAATTATCCACAACTGGTACAATAACACACGCAAATTTGGTGGAAAACGGCAAAATGAAGAAATAAATTTGGTGGGGAATAGATAATTTTGATTCATTTTGTACAATTAATGCTCCAGTTCCGAAGTTTTCGGCTTAGCTGGGCGGCCTCGATGAGGTTCGTCCTTCTTCCGACCAGTTGCGCTGACGGTCGAAGCCGAGTTGACTCTTCATTTGCTGGAAGTACTCATTGCCACTGATTTGGTTTTGTCGTAAA
>JALFCH010000036.1 GCA_022771245.1 Rikenellaceae bacterium
GACCTCGGGTTTTGTAACGCATTGATTATAAGTATTAAGGGTACTTATAAAGTTACAAAATTTCGAGGTCTTTTGCAAGTTTAATTAATTGATAATCAACAAGATATGGCAATAATTTTCAAAAATTGTCATGTACTAAAATTTTGTCCATTTTTTTCAAATGTAACATTTGCTGCCAGATCTCAGGATTAAACATTTCCAGATTGCATTCAATTCTACCGTTATCGGAAATAATTCGTCCACAAAAAACGCAGGCTTATGATAACTTTGCATTGTCCCCTGACAGGAGACAAACACCAACAGACAATAACCATGAACCACAAAACAAGATTAATTGCAAGCGCAATTTTCCTTTTGGCAGCCGTTATCAATGCAAACGGGCAGACTGTGAAGGGAAAAGTGACGGACACTCACGGAGAGAGCGTCATATCCACCCCGGTACAAGTCAAGGGTACATCCATAGGAGAGATGACTGACTTGGACGGCAATTTCAGCATAAAGGCAGGACCGGACGACATACTGACTGTAACTGCCATAGGATACAAGACGGCAGAAGAGCCTGTGAGAGGGAGAGCCGTCGTGAACATAGTCCTGGAAGACGATGTTGAGACACTCGAAGAGGTAGTAGTCGTCGGATATGGAGTACAGAAGAGGGTCAATCTCACTGGGGCCGTGGGAATTACCGATGCCAAAGCCCTTGAAACCCGTCCGGTATCCAATGCCACTTCCGCACTTCAGGGTCTGGTGCCGGGACTTCAGATTACTTCCCGCAGCGGTTCTATGGAGAAAACGCCAAGTATGAACATCAGGGGAACCGCCACCATAGGGGAAGGCACGAGCGGCAATCCCCTCGTCCTGATTGACGGAATGGAAGGAGACCTCAACACAATCAATCCTCAGGACATAGAATCCGTTTCCGTGCTTAAAGATGCGGCATCTGCGAGCATTTACGGCAGCCGGGCACCTTTCGGGGTAATTCTCGTCACCACCAAGAGCGGCAAGGAGGGCAAAGTCCAAATCAACTACAACAACAATTTCAGGTGGGGTTCTCCGACTGTGAAAATGCACCAGATGGATTCCTGGTCCTTCGCCAACTACTACAACGAAGCCAAGAGGAACACATCTAACAATATGACCGAAACGGTCTTCACCGAGGAAACACTTTCGAGAATTCTGGCATACCAGCAGGGAGAGATAGATACCGTCTTTCCCCTTCCGACCAGCGGCACCCAGTGGCAGGACACCTTCCACACCGCCAATGCCAACACGGACTGGTACGACGTATTCTTCAAGGACTGGAACTTCTCCCACGAGCACAACCTCAGTGCAAGCGGCGGCAACGGCAAAGTCACTTTCTACACTTCCCTGAACTATATGCTGCAGGAGGGTCTCCTGAATCTCGGAAGGGAGGATATGCGCAGGTACAGCGCCACAGGCAAACTGAATGCACAACTCACCGACCACATCGACCTGGGCTATTCTATGAGATTCATAAGGGAAGACTACACAAAGCCGTCCGCTATGAACGACGGCCTGTATGAAAACCTCGCCCGCCAGAACTGGCCGAATCTCCCGCTCTACGACAACAACGGCAATCCTTATTCTGACGTATGGCCAGGCAGGGATTTCCTCCAGGGAGGCACCTACGAAAAAGTGACCGACAACATCTACCAGCAGCTCTCCCTCTCAATCGAACCAATCAAGAACTGGGTTACGACCCTGGAGTTCAACTACAAAATAAAATCCGCAGACACGAAATCCTCGACCCTCAAGACCTACAACTGCGACATTTACGGAAACCCTGTGGACAAGGATAAGGCCACGACTTCAGTGACCGAAGCGAGATATCTGGAAAATTACCTGAACGGCAACCTGAGGATGAACTACAGTTTCACCGCAGGAGACGGACACAATCTCGCATTTATGGCAGGCGCGCAGGTTGAGAACCTGATGCAGAAGCAGACTGGCATTACGGCTTATGGCCTCGTGAGCGATGCCCTTCCGGAAATCGACCTCACAACCGGGCTGGTTTGGGACAGTGCATCTTCCTCCTGGGTGAAAAAAGACCTCAGCCCTTACGGAAACCGGAACTCCTGGGCCACGGCTGGCTTTTTCGGGAGAATCAACTATGACTGGAAGGGCAGATACCTTGTGGAGGGCAACATTCGCTATGACGGCACAAGCCGCTACCGGGACAATCTCCGATGGAATCTCTACCCTTCCATATCCCTGGGATGGAACATAGCAAACGAAGATTTCTGGGCACCATACCGCACATATATGGACCTTTGGAAACTGAGGGCGTCCTACGGTTCTCTCGGCAACCAGAACACCAACGGGTGGTACCCGACCTACAGCACTTTCGCCCCTTCCTCCAACAGCGGCTCCTGGCTCCAGAACGGAGTTAAGACCACAACCATAGGCGTGCCGGCAGCCATCACCACCGAACTGACCTGGGAGAAAGTCAGGAGCTGGAACGTGGGAATGGACTTCGGTCTGTTCAACAACAGGCTCACAGGTTCATTCGACTATTACACGAGATATACCATAGATATGATGGGTGCCTCCCTTGAACTGCCTTCCATTCTTGGGTATACCACCCCGAAGACCAACAACACCGACCTGATGACCTACGGCTGGGAACTCGAACTGGAATGGAAAGACCAGTTGTCCTGCGGATTGTTCTACGGTCTGAAATTCCTCCTGTCTGACTCACAGACCATAGTCACGAAATATCCGAGCAACACCACGGGCTCCATACGGCAGTACATCCCGGGACGAAAACTCGGCGAAATATGGGGATATGAGACCATTGGCATAGCAAAAAGCCAGGAGGAGATGGACGTACACCTGGACCGGTTGGACCAGAATTTCCTCGAGGCAAATGGCTATTATCCTTCTGAACTGCGACAGGGACAGTCTGCTCTCGGAAGCGGATGGGGAGCAGGCGACATAATGTACAAGGACCTCAACGGAGACGGTCGCATTTCCACTGGAGACGATACCATAGACAACCACGGAGACCTGAAGGTCATCGGAAACAGCACTCCGCGCTATCATTTCGGAATTGACCTTAACCTTGCCTGGAAGGGTATCGACTTCAGAATGTTCTTTCAGGGCGTAATGAAACGCGACTATTGGCAGAGCAGTTCCTATTTCTGGGGAGCCAACACCGAGCCTGAATGGTCCGCAGCCCTTGTCCAGCACCTCGATTTCTACAGGGATGAAAACTCCAAACTGGTGCAGGACGGTATAATGGACATAAACACTGACGCCTATTACCCCCGCCCTTCATTCGATAGGGGTGGAGAGGGCCACGGCAGCAGCGGACGAAACCATCAGGTGCAGACCCGCTATCTCCAGAATGCCGCATACATAAGGCTTAAAAACCTCCAGATTGGCTACACCCTGCCGGAAAAATGGACCAAGCCTGCAAAAATCGAGAGGCTCAGGACTTATTTTTCCGCCGAAAACATCTGGACAGGAACATCCCTCGCAAGTATGTTCGACCCGGAAACCATTGACGGAGGCAACAACAACACAGAAAAAGACTGGAGAACCTATAACAACGGTAACGCATACCCTCTGTCCATCCAGTTGTCATTCGGAATCAGCATAACATTCTAAGAGAAATGAAAAAGACATTAATATTCTGCATCCCTGTCGCGATAATCCTGTCAGGCTGCAACAGTTGGCTGGACAAGGAACCATTGTCACAAGTTACTCCGGAGCAGTACTTCACCAACGAGTCCGCAATACTGTCTTTTGTGGACGGACGCTACACGGATTTCCTGCCGAGCCACGGCGGATGGACCTCCATAGACGGATATGATTTCGGACGCTTCCAAAGCGATGCCACCACAGACAATCAGATAAGTGCCTCCGGCCCCGGAGACAAATATCTGTCCCTTTGGCTGGTACCTCAGAGCGGAGGCGGATACGGATTCAGCAACATCTACAAAATCAACTGGTTCCTCGACCAAATCAAGGAGAGGTACGAGGCAGGAGAAATCAGCGGGAGCAAAGCCAACATAGACCACTATGTCGGGGAAGCGTATTTCCTGCGGGCTTACGGCTATTTCGACAAACTCCAGGCGTTCGGAGATTATCCCATTGTCACCGCTCCACTGCCCGACAGGCGGGAAGACCTGATTGCCGCAAGTGTACGGGCTCCGAGAAACGAAGTGGCACGGTTCATCCTTTCCGACCTCGACAAAGCAATAGAACTGATGTCGGGAACAGAGATGGGGAACACGAGAATCTCCGTTGCGGCCGCAAATCTGCTCAAGTCCAGGGTTGCACTCTTTGAAGGGTGCTGGCTCAAGAATTTTAGCGGGACGGCTTTTGTGCCTGGCGGTTCAGGATGGCCTGCTGGCAAAGCCTACTCCTATCCGGCAGGCAGCCTTGAGGCAGAGGCAAACTGGTTTTTCGAAGAGGCGATGAAAGCGGCGGAAGCAGTGGCCGAGAGCACACAACTCACTCCCAATACAGGAATGGTCCAGCAATCTGAATCCAACCCGGCGAACCCGTATATGGATATGTACGGGACAGAAAATCTCTCAGACAACGCGGAAGTGATATTGTGGTGCCCTTACGCCAGCAATCTTGTCGGGCACAGCGTCGTGATGTTCGCCCAAAGGGGCAACAACGGCACAGGTCTCACCAGGAGTCTGGTGGACAGTTACTTATGCAGCGACGGTCTTCCAATCTACGCCAGCCCCCTGTACAAGGGTGACGGAACATTCAGTGACGTGCGGAGCAATAGGGACAGCAGGTTGAGCTG
>JALFCH010000040.1 GCA_022771245.1 Rikenellaceae bacterium
GACCTCGGGTTTTGTAACGCATTGATTATAAGTATTAAGGGTACTTATAAAGTTACAAAATTTCGAGGTCTTTTGCAAGTTTAATTAATTGATAATCAACAAGATATGGCAATAATTTTCAAAAATTGTCATGTACTAAAAAAATATACTTTATAATTTTATAAAATACGATTTACAATTTTGTAAAACTTAAACGTCTGTCTTCAGGAAATCATTGATCTGACATTTGCAGAGTGCAATATAAAAATGTATATTTGCCGGGTTGCGGTCGCGCAAGTAGGGCTAAACGGTTCCGAAAGGGATTTTTTGCTAAGCCTCGTGTATTTTACGCTCGTGGATATAAACTGATGTATATGAAAAAGATAATTATGATGACTATGGCTGCTGCCGTTCTCTTTACCGGATGTCACCGGAACCCTTTCTTTGCTGAATGGGACACCCCTTATGGAATTCCCCCTTTCGGGAAAATTGAAAATTCAGACTATCTGCCTGCCATTCAGAAGGGTATAGAGCAGCAGAACGAAGAAATCGAAGCCATCGTTTCCTGTGCCGAAACTCCTGATTTCGAGAACACCATCGCTGCCCTGGACCGTTCCGGAGCCTTGCTTTCGAAGGTGGAGGGAGTGCTCTTCAACCTCTCGGAAACCGACGGCACTCCTGAATTGCTCGGTATTGTGGACCAGGTCATTCCCCTGATTTCAGAACACTCCAGCAATATTTACCTCAACGCAAAGCTCTTTGAGAGGGTGCAGAAGGTCTATGCGGATGCTTCCGTGGCAGCTGAACAGGGAGAGCCTAACGGACTCAGCCGCGAGCAGATGATGCTTCTGGAAAAGACTTGGAGGGCATTTGTGCAGAACGGTGTGGCCCTGGATTCGCTCGGACAGGAAAAGATGCGCAAAATCAACTCCGAACTGGCTTCCCTTGAGCAGGCTTTCGGCACCAAGCTACTTGCCGAGAACAATGCCTTTGCAAGTGAATTCGGAATCAGCGTTTCCGCTTATGCTCCGACTATGGGGAGCTGCGAAGACAGAGCCTTGCGCGAGAGGATGTTCAAGGCCTATTCCACCCGTGGAGCAAATGGCGGAGAGAATGATACCAGGGAGACTCTCCTGCGCATACTTGAACTCCGTCAGCAGAAAGCCCGCCTTCTGGGCTATGACACTCCTGCCGCTTGCATTCTGGCAGACAAGATGGCCCGCGACTCCAAGACCGTCGATGAGTTCCTGCAGACTATTGTCACCCCGGCCATAGCAAAGGCGAAGGAGGAGCTGAAGGACCTGCAGAAGGCTATGGACAAGGATGCGGCTGCCGGGCTGTTGCCTGTCGGAAGCACCATACAGCCTTGGGACTGGGCATATTACACAGAGAAGGTACGCAAGGAAAAGTTCGACCTTGACGAAGAGCAGACTCGTCCATATTTTAAGATGGAGAATGTGCGCGCAGGTGTATTTGCGACTGCATCCAGACTCTATGGGCTTAATATAGAGCCGGTTGAGGGCGCTCCGGTTTATCATCCGGATGTGGAGGTATTCAAGGTTTCGGATGCAGCCGACGGTTCGCTTCTGGGCATACTCACCACAGACTATTATCCCCGCAGCACCAAGAGGGGTGGAGCGTGGATGAACAATGTGAGGGAGCAGTATGTGGACGCAGACGGCACCGAGGTCCGTCCGATTATCGTCAATGTTGGCAATTTCACCAAACCTGCTGCGGATAATCCTTCACTGCTGACCATAGACGAGGTGGGCACAATGTTCCACGAATTCGGTCACGCCCTCCACGGTCTGCTTACAAAATGCCATTACAAGGGAGTGAGCGGCACTTCCGTTGCCCGTGACTTTGTGGAGTTGCCTTCCCAGATTAATGAGAACTGGGCTTTCCAGCCGGAGGTGCTTGCGACCTATGCCCTGCATTATCAGACCGGCGAGGTGATTCCGGAGGCCCTCGTGCAGAAGATTGTTGCAGCGGGGACCTTCAATCAGGGCTTTATGACCACCGAGCTTGCCGCAGCATCCATATTGGATATGAAGTGGCACGAACTGGAGTCAGTCTGGGTGAAGGCCGGCAGCCTCTATGCTTCCGACAAGGTCTGCCCGGATGATGAAAGCCTCCGTCTGATTGACATAGAGAAATTCGAGCGGAAGGTCTGTGCGGATATGGGCCTCATCGGGGAAATCATTCCACGCTACCGCACTTCTTATTTCAACCATATCTTCAACAGCGGCTACAGTGCAGGCTACTACAGCTATCTCTGGGCTGAGGTGCTGGACAAGGATGCCTTCGAACTGTTCAAGGAAAAGGGCATCTTCGACCCGGAAACAGCCGCCTCCTTCAAGCATAACATCCTTGAAGCCGGTGCTTCCGAGGAGCCTATGTTTCTCTACGAGCGTTTTCGCGGGGCAGCTCCTGACCCGGCGGCTCTGCTTCGTGCCCGGGGACTTAAATGAGCTTGAAATATTGTATTCCCACCCCGTTCCGTTCTGACGATTGGGAGAGGGAATAACCTATTGAACAACAATGATATACCTAATACACAACATTGTGCAACACAAACTTGTGCAACACAATGTTGTGTATTTGTTTTTATTGCTTATTTTGCTGGAATTGAAATCCAAGGTGGAAGGTGCCTATTTCTGGTCAGATAGGTTCGCATTTAATAGATTCGCATCTATCATAGGCAGCGGATACTTGGAGAAGTTGGTTCCAGCAGTCTTGACAACCAAAATTCCACGCATCGTACCTACTGCCACACTTAAGAAATGCGGCATGATATGGTTAACTGTAATGCTTTGGTTATCATTGAAAACAATGAACTGACTGAGATTCTTCACTTCGAATTCGAATTTGTATAAACTATCAAGCACAACGTCTCCTTCGAGTTCATAACGTGTGCCGAAAACCAAGTTGAAGATATTGTTCTCGATATCGGGGTGAATCTGTGTCGAAAAGCCAATCTGTATCGCTTCAGGATTGACATTGTCCCCTATTTTTCCTGGAGACATCATAAAGCTTACCTCACTGACGGATGCAAGCCTCATTTGGATATTTACATTATTTTCCGCCATAGTAAGTTAATTAATATATGTCATACTGAAATAATTACGGCTCTGGTTGTTAAAATTTCCGTCATAAGAATCTGATGGAGTTATGAATCCTCGTGCCGGGATGAATACATATTTCACTTCGGGAGTTTTTTTGACCTCTATCACGGGTTCACCAAGTACAGCAGCAATCTTGGCCAGAGTTGTTGTTGTGAATCCGTGAGAGCCAGTAAGCCATCTGGAAATCTCTGATTCACGTTTGCCCATCAGCGCGGCAAATTCGCGCTGAGTCATCTTTCTCTTCTTGAGAAGATCATAAATGCGGTTAGCAATGTCAACGTTAAGGCTGACCTCCTCCATCACCTCAGGAGCAACATTGGCAACGCATTTATCAGACAAGAACTTCTCGAACTCTGTCTGCGTCTCACCATCATACTTTGGTGAGTAAATACTGACATTATCACTTTCTATAACAAGTTCGAGTTTTCCCATACAATAATTGTTTGAGGGTGCAAAGATACAACATCTGTTTGAACCTCCAAATAAAACTTCACTTTTTTGTTAAGTTTTAGAGCGAATAATCTCGGAAATTAGACACTTCTATAGTTCAGAAATATCCATAATTATTTGATTGGGGTTAAGAAACCCAAAAGGGGGCTAAACAAAGATTCTTTTGTTCAGCCCCCTTTTAACCTTATATAAGTTACACTAGATAAGCGCCTCGCCGGTCATAGCGGCAGGTTGAGCTATGCCCATCAGTTTGAGTATGGTCGGAGCCACGTCGGCGAGTTTGCCGTCCTTCACGCTCTTGACCTCGTCCCCGGCATTGATTACTATGAACTGTACGGTGTTGAGGGAATGGGCCGTGTTCGGTGTGCCGTCCGGATTGACAGCATTGTCCGCATTTCCGTGGTCGGCGGTCAGGAGCACTGCATAGCCCTGACTGATTGCGGCTTCCACAACCTTCTTCACACACTGGTCAATTTTGGCAACCGCACGGCAGATGGAAGTATAGACTCCCGTGTGGCCCACCATATCTCCGTTTGCAAAATTCAGGATAATCATATCCTCCTTGCCGGTCTGGATGGCAGCCACAAGTTTCTCTGTCACTTCAGTTGCGCTCATTTCAGGCAGAAGGTCGTAGGTAGGCACCTTGGGTGAGTTCACCAGAATGCGGTCCTCGTTCTCGAACTGGGCTTCGCGTCCGCCGTTGAAGAAGAAGGTCACGTGGGCATATTTCTCAGTCTCGGCGATGCGGAGCTGTCTCTTGCCTGCCTTTGCAACCGTCTCTCCCAGTGTGTCTTCCACATTCTCCTTAGGGAAGAGGATGTGAACTCCCTTGAAGGATGCGTCATAAGGGGTCATACAGCAGTAGTACAGCGGAAGCGTGTGCATACCTGCCTCCGGCATATCCTGCTGGGTGAGCACGCTGGTAAGTTCCCTTGCCCTGTCGTTGCGGAAGTTGAAGAAAATCACTGCGTCACCCTCGGCAATCTTGCCCACAGCCTCTCCGTCGGCACCCGTGATTACTGTAGGCTTGATGAACTCGTCGGTAACTCCCTCTGCATAAGATGCTTCAATGGCTGCTGTTGCGGAAGTGGCCTTGATGCCTTCGCCGCTGACGAGCATATCGTAGGCCTGTTTCACACGGTCCCATCTCTTGTCGCGGTCCATGGCATAGAACCTTCCGCAGACAGATGCAACCTTTCCGCAGCTGCCCGCCATCTCCTTTTCAAGTTCCTCCACAAAGCCTTTGCCGCTCTTCGGGTCGCAATCGCGTCCGTCCATAAAGCAGTGCACGAAAACCTTCTCAAGACCGTATTCCTTGGCAACCGCGAGGAACTCGTAAACATGTGCAAGGGAAGAGTGTACTCCGCCCATTGAAGCCAATCCCATAAGATGGAGAGCCTTGCCGTTGGCCTTTGCATAATCGTAGGCTGCCTTGATTTCGGCATTCTCAAGCAGCTTGTGGTCGCGGCATGCGATGTTGATTTTCACAAGGTCCTGATACACAACCCTTCCTGCACCGAGGTTGAGGTGGCCCACTTCAGAATTGCCCATCTGTCCGTCAGGCAGTCCCACATATTCGCCACAGGCCTGAAGGTGGCTGAAAGGATATTTCTCGCGAAGAGAATCGATGTATGGAGCGCCCTGGGTGTAGATTGCATTGGTCCAATCGTGCTTTCCCTCGCCCCATCCGTCAAGAATCATCAAAAGTACTTTTCTTTCCATAATATATACGTAATAATTATTTCGTAAATTTGTGCCGCAAATATAGCAATTTTATGCGTAAAATGTCGAGAAAAAAGAGATACGGGACACGCCGAACCCGTGAAAAGAAACAGTTGCCTGTTTTTGAAGGCACCGTGCAGATGACACGGGAGGGATTTGCATTCGTAATTGTCGAAGGACAGGAAGATGATATATTCGTCCGGGCAAACAAACTTGGAGGTGCCCTGCACGGAGACAGGGTGAAAGTTGCCGTCACACGGGAGAAGACGGAAAGATCCCGGAGAGAGGGACACGTCCTTGAGATTGTTGAACGCTCCGCAAAACCTTTCGTGGGCATATTGCATATCTTTGATTCTCAGGCTTGGGTGCTTATGCAGAGCCGCACAATGCCTTATGACATAGTGGTTTCCGACCTTGAGAAACACCCGGATGCTGAAACGGGAATGAAGGTGGCGGCAGTGGTGGACTATTGGAAGAGGGGAGATTCCTGCCCTACGGGACATATTGTGGACGTGCTGGGAATGCCCGGGGAAAACGACACCGAGATGCACGCCATACTTTCCGAATTTGGTCTGCCGTACAAGTTCGAGGCTGAGGTTGAAGATGCGGCGGATTCCATATCAGACAAGATTACCGAAGAGGATTGGAAGGGACGCCGCGATTTCACCGGCACACTCACCTTTACCATAGACCCTGCAGATGCCAAGGACTTTGACGATGCCTTGAGTTTCCGCAAACTCGAAAACGGAAATTATGAGGTGGGAGTCCATATTGCCGATGTAAGCCATTATGTCACACCGGGTTCCGTGGTGGATGAAGAGGCCAGGACAAGGGGTACATCCGTATATCTCGTGGACAGGACAGTGCCTATGTTGCCGGAAAAGCTCTGCAACAAGCTCTGTTCCCTGCGTCCGAATGAAAAGAAACTCACTTTCTCGGCTGTGTTTGAAATTACTCCTCTGGCACGTGTCGTTTCCAAATGGTTCGGGCGTACAGTCATCGAATCGGATTTCCGTTTTGCTTATGAAGGGGCACAGACCATCATTGAAGAAGGAAAAGTCGTTGAGGGCTATGCCGCCGAAGTTATGGGGCAGAGCAAGGTCGTACCTGTGGAGGTGCAGGAAGCAGTGCTGACACTCAACAAGTTGGCTGCCAAGTTCCGCAAGAAGCGCTTTGCATCCGGGGCCATCAGCTTCGAGCGTCCGGAGATGAAGGTGCAGGTGGACGAAAACGGAAAACCTGTGGGAGTCTGCCAGAAGATTTCCAAGGAGGCCAACTGGCTCATAGAGGAATTTATGCTGCTTGCAAACAGAAGCGTGGCAGAGTTCGTGGCGAAGGGAGCCCAACTGGACAAGGACGGCAATCCTCTCGACAAACCCAAGGCTCTCAAGGATGAGAAAACCTTCGTATATCGTGTCCACGACGAACCGGATTTCGCAAAAATCGACAATCTCCGCGGATTTGTGGGCAATTTCGGTTATAATATAGGTCCGGTAGAAAACGGCAAGGACATATCCCGGGAATTGAACAAACTCTTTACCTCAGCCAAGGATGCCCCTGAATTCAATGCCATCGAGCTGCTTGCGTTGAGGACTATGGCGAAGGCTCGCTACGATGTGAACAATATCGGCCACTACGGCTTGGCATTCAGTTATTACACTCATTTCACTTCTCCGATCCGTCGTTATCCGGACCTGATGGTGCACCGCCTGCTCGCCGAATATCTGGCAGGAGGCAAATCCGCCGACAGGGAGTATTATGCCCAGGCTTGCAACTACGCATCCCAGCGTGAAGTCGTGGCGGCGGAGGCCGAGAGGGCGAGCATAAAGTACAAGCTCGTGGAGTTTATGCAGGACAAACTCGGACAGGAATTCACAGGCCACATCTCAGGCCTCACGGAGTGGGGACTGTATGTGGAAATCGAGCCTACCAAAATCGAAGGTATGGTGCCTCTGCGTGAGGTCAAGTCAGATTTCTTCGAGTTTGACTCCGAGCGCTACCGTCTTGTGGGCCGCCGTTCGCACCGGGTGTTCAATCTCGGCGATGAAGTGAAAATACGTGTAAAGAAAGCCAATATAGAGCAGTCCCTGCTGGATTATGAACTTGTGGAGGCGGA
>JALFCH010000049.1 GCA_022771245.1 Rikenellaceae bacterium
ATTACCGGAGTGAGGCACCGGAATTTGTCAGAGAAGCGTTGTTGCAATTTTCCATGGGCGATACGGTGCGTTTCTTTGAAAAACTCGGAATTCGGGTAAAAGACAGAAACGGGTATCTTTATCCGGCCAGTGGACAGGCTGCTTCTATTGCGGAAGTGCTGCGGCTGGAAGCACTGCGGCAGGGTGTGAAGCTGGCTTGCAATACAGAGGTGCTGGAAGTTCATAAGAAGGATGGACAGTTTCAGGTAGTGACAGAAGGATGGACCTATGAGGGAGATGCATTGATTCTTGCCTGTGGTTCCAAAGCAGCACCGGACACGGGCACAGTGGGAGACGGATATCGTTTTGCGGAAAGTTTCGGCCACTCTGTCTTAACACTGCTTCCTGCTTTGACAGGACTCTGCGCGTCAGAGAAAGACTGCGGAAAACTGACCGGGGTACGCACCGATGCAAAAGCGACACTTACCGTGGAACCAGAACATGCTGCATATGAAGAAGAGGGAGAGATTCATTTTGCTGCCTATGGGCTGTCCGGAATCCCTGTATTTCAGCTGAGCCGATATGCAGCACGCGCACTGGAACATGGCGGCAGCTGTCAGGTGACATTGGATCTTTGCCCGGAGCATACAGCAGAGGAACTGGAAGAAATCTTAAAAGACAAGGCAGAATTTATCGGAGAACGGTCGGGCACGGATGTGCTGCTTGGCATGTTCCCGGAAAAATTATCAGATGTGATTTTGAAACGGGCCGGTATTTCCATGAAGAAGAAAAGCCGGGAGTGGAAAGAAGCGGACTGGAACCATCTGATTGGTCAGATCAAAAAATTTACCTTCCATATTACCAGATGCCGCGGTTATGAGCAGGCGCAGGTGTGTACAGGCGGAGTGCCGCTTGCAGAGTTGAAGAACTGTTCCATGGAATCGGCAAAAGTACCGGGACTTTACCTGTGTGGCGAACTTCTGGACGTGGATGGAGCCCGAAACGACGGTCGTATCATAGACCAGTCCAGAAAGCCCTATGTGATACTCGTAGTGGGGGTCAATGGCGTGGGCAAGACAACCACAATAGGCAAGCTCGCCTCCAAACTTGTTTCCGAAGGCAAGAAGGTCGTGCTTGGGGCTGCAGATACCTTCAGGGCGGCCGCAGTGGAACAGCTCACAATTTGGGCGCAGCGTTCCGGAGCCGACATCGTGAAGCAGGAAATGGGTTCTGACCCTGCCTCCGTGGCGTATGATACCGTAAAATCCGCAGTTGCGAAAGGCGCGGATGCAGTGATTATTGACACCGCAGGACGTCTCCACAACCGCATTGACCTGATGAACGAACTCACCAAAATCCGCAATGTCATTGCCAAGGTGATTCCCGATGCTCCCCACGAGGTACTGCTCGTGCTCGATGCCTCCACAGGTCAGAACGCCGTCCAGCAGGCCACTGAGTTCTTGCGCGCCACCAAGGTCAATTCCATTGCTCTGACCAAGCTCGACGGTTCTGCCAAAGGCGGAGTGGTGGTTTCCATAGTGGATAAATTCCAGATTCCTCTCAAATACATAGGCATAGGTGAAGGAGTGGACGACCTCAAGTTCTTCGATGGACAGGAGTTCTCCAAATCCCTTTTCGACATATCCCAGATTTCCGGAAAATAAATAAAACAACGACAATATGACAATTTCTTATAACTGGCTGAAGGACTACCTTGAGTGTGACCTCACCCCCGCTCAGGTGGCAGATGCACTGACCTCGATAGGTCTTGAAGTGGATTCGGTGGAGACCGTTGAGGAAATTCCCGGCGGCCTTGCAGGTGTGGTGGTGGCAGAGGTGGTGGAGTGTACCGAACATCCGGACTCCGACCATCTTCACGTGACTAAGGTGAATGCCGGCAGTCCAGAACTGCTGCAGGTCGTATGCGGTGCACCCAATGTGGCTGCAGGTCAGAAAGTTCTGCTCGCAACCATAGGCACTGTCCTTGGAGAAGACTTCAAAATCAAGAAGTCCAAAATCAGGGGAGTCGAGTCGTTCGGAATGATATGCGCAGAAGATGAACTCGGTATAGGCACATCCCACGACGGCATTATGGTGCTTGATCCAGATGCCGTACCGGGCACTCCGGCGAAGGATTATCTTCATCTTGCCACAGACACGGTAATTGAAATCGGACTCACCGCAAACAGGGTTGATGCGGCTTCGCACATCGGAGTAGCCCGTGACCTTTACGCCTGGCTCTGCCACAACAATATCCCTTGTAAACTGAACCTTCCCGATGTCTCCGCCTTTGCCGAAAACGGAAGCGAAGCGGATGCCATTCCTGTGGAAGTTCTTGCTAAAGGTGATGCACCGAGATATTTCGGGGCACGCCTGACGGATGTAAAGATTGGACCGTCCCCTGAGTGGTTGCAGAAAAAGTTGCTTTCTGTGGGCCTCAGACCTATAGACAATGTGGTGGATATAACCAATTTCATTCTTATGGAACTCGGACAGCCTCTTCACGCCTTCGATGCGGCGAAGATTGCCGGACGCAAGGTCGTGGTCCGCAGGGCTGGTGAAGGAGAAAAGCTTGTGACATTGGACGGAGTTGAGCGCAGCCTTTCTGCCGAAGACCTGGTCATTGCAAACGAGAATGCTCCCATGTGTCTGGCCGGAGTGTTCGGAGGTGCTGATTCCGGAATTTCCGAAAGCACAACGGAACTCTTCCTTGAGATCGCTTATTTCAACCCTGTGACCATAAGAAAGACATCCAAGCGTCACACCCTCAAGACAGACGCATCTTTCCGCTATGAAAGGGGATGCGACCCGCTTGTGCTGGAATATGCTGCAAAGAGGGCAATATTGTTGCTTCAGGAAATCTGCGGGGCCAAACTTGTCGGCAAGGTGGTGAAGGTGGAGTCCCGTACATTCGAAAAAAAGCAGGTGGAGTTGGACTTCAACCGAATTGAATCATTCATAGGCAAGAAAATAGGTCACGATACCATCTGTTCCATACTCCGTGACCTCAACTATGACTTCATCAGCAAGACGGAAAATGGGGCAACGGTGGCAGTGCCATCCTATATGATAGACGTTTACCGTGAGTGCGACGTTGTGGAGGAAATCCTGCGTATCTATGGATACAACAATATCGAACTGCCGGCAATGATGAGAATGTCGGTGGTGCCTGACGTGAAACCGGAGCCTGAGGCAGTCAGAAACACGATTTCGGACTACCTTGCAGCCAACGGTTTTGTTGAGACAATGAACAACTCCCTCACCAAGGCGGCTTATTACACAAAGCTCCAGACTTATCCGGAGGCTAATTGCGTCAGAATCATAAATCCTCTCAGTTCAGACCTCAATGTGATGCGCCAGACCTTGATACTCAACGGCCTGGAGGTTATTGCATACAATATCAACCGTCAGATGAGCTATCTCAAGACCTTCGAATACGGTTCAGTTTACAGGTTGAAGAATCAGGTTGAGGCACCGGAGCTTTCGGACATTGAGGAGGCTCAGAAATATGCCCTTTTCATCACCGGAACTCCTGAGAAATCCTGGAGGACTGACTGTGGAAAGAGCAGCTATTATCAGTTGAAGGGCTATGTGGAGGCTCTGTTCAGACGCTTCGGAGTGGACCTTTATCAGTTGGAAACAGATGCGGCTCCTTCCGATATTTTTGCTGACGGTATGGTTTACAAACTTCAGGGCAGTAAAGCTCAAGTGGCAGTCATAGGTTCAGTTGCACCGGCCCTGCTCAAGCAGTTCGGTATCCGCCAGAGTGTATTTGCAGCTGAAATTGGCTGGAAGGAACTCTTCGAACTCGTCAAGAGGAACAAGATTGCATACAAGGAATTGCCTAAATATCCGGAGGTCAAGAGAGACCTTGCACTGCTGTTGGATGAGAGCGTAAACTTCGCGGACCTGCGCAGAACAGCTTTCCGCAACGGCAAGAAACTGCTTAAGAAGGTCTCGCTCTTCGATGTTTACAGGGGCGACAAAATCCCTGAGGGAAAGAAGCAGTATGCCCTCAGTTTTGTCCTTCAGGATCTGGAGAAAACCCTCACCGACAACGATGTGGAGAGGATAATGGACAATCTTGTGAAAGCTTTTGGCCGCGAACACGGCGCAATCCTCAGATAATGTACCGAAGGTTTCCGGCATATCTGCTAC
>JALFCH010000066.1 GCA_022771245.1 Rikenellaceae bacterium
ATTTCCGCAATCGGCTTCAATATGTCCGAGTCCTTTGACTACATCAGGGGCGGAAATCCTTTCGACATCTGCTATTCCATAGTCGAGAACTATTATCGCGGCACCTCAACTATGCAGCTCAGAATCAAGGATATACATCGCCGGGATGACGAAATTTGAGGCAGTTTTCCGGCAAATTCCAGACTAAACAAGCAGGTTGTCGACCAAGTAATACGAAAATAATAAGTTGCGTCAGATTACTAAATCAATCGGCATCTTCAGACGGCTCGATATGCAGAGAAATCTGAGTCTGGCTGCCCAGGCTTTTCTTGAGGGCAATTTCGATTTTCGTGCAGATGTCGTGAGCCTTTTCCACAGTATCATCCGGATTCACCACCACGTGGGCTTCCATAATGACCGAAGGACCATTGCGTCTGGTCTTGAGGTTGTGTGCGCTGACCACCCCTTCCACGGAGGTGATGGTGTTCATAATGCCATTCTCAACATCCTCAGGCAGAGAGACTTCCAGCAGGTCCTGAATTGAAGGCACAGCCATTTTCACGCCCACGACAATAATCATTATGCCTATGGCACAGGATGCCAGCGGGTCCAGAATCACCCATTTCTGCCCCAGCAGCATAGCAGCACCGATAGCCAGAAAAGAACCTATTGAAGACAGGGAATCGGAACGGTGGTGCCAGGCATTGGCAATGGTCGCGGGGCTATTCTCCTCCCGGCCTATCTTTGCTGTCACCTGATAGAGAATTTCCTTGGAGACAATGGAAATGAATGCCGCAGCAAGGGCTATCCAACCCGGAGACTGCACTTGGGCTCCCCCTATGATGGCTATTGCGGACTCCACTCCGTCAGCTATGAGCTTACCTGCAACCACAAGCAGCAAAACTGCAACCACAAGGGTGGCGAAGGTTTCATACTTGCCGTGCCCGAAGTCGTGGTCCTTGTCCCGGCCCTTTGAAGAAATGTGTATTGATACCAGAACGACAATGTCGCTGAGCAAATCCGAAAACGAATGCACGCCGTCGGCCAGCATAGCCGCACTGTGCCCCACGAAACCTGCAAGTATTTTTCCCACTGAAAGCAAACAGTTCACGACCGAGCCCCACAGGGTGACACGGGTAATCCGTTTTTCGCGGCGGATTGAATTTGCATCCGAATCTGCCGCAGCATTGATTTTTTCTGATTTCATTGAGTAAAGATTATTTGCAATGTATTTCCCTGAAAAATTCCGGTCGGTGGTAATCCGGAGACGGAGTCTGTATAGGGAACATAGTTATGTAATGCGGACAGGACAGTTCATCCCCGCATTTGTAGAAATTGCCTTTCAGTCTTGCTCCCTGCCAGGTTTTCAGAGCATCTCCGAAGAGTGCGCCGCAAGGTATTGCCACCCTCAGGCTCCACTGGTTGTCTCCACAGATTTCATTGAAAGGCCTGCAGCCGTAAGTGGAAGATGCAAGAACCGAATTCAGGACCTCCATTGGTGCAGGAGTGGCATTGCGGCGTCCGGGGCGGCGGGACATACAGAGTGTGCCTATTGCATTCCACTCGAAATTGTAATACTGTT
Organism: Rikenellaceae bacterium; assembly: GCA_022771245.1. Taxonomy (GTDB): domain Bacteria; phylum Bacteroidota; class Bacteroidia; order Bacteroidales; family UBA932; genus Cryptobacteroides. The sequence goes on from JALFCH010000066.1 coordinate 1,562, forward strand.
CTGCACCTTCCGGCATTACGAAAAACTCAACGCAACTGTCCTTGTACACATCGCATCCGTTTTGAGTTTCAAGAGCCCTTGTGCATTTCTCCCGGACCTGATATTCCAGGAAAAGATGGCTGTCGTTGTGAAATGCACGGACATCCACCAGAGGACGGTAGGGGAACTCCCCGGCCCAGTTCAGACATTCGAGAGTCATAGGATGCAGACTGGCGAAAAAATGGTCGTCAAGGATAAGCTGGCGTGCCGGAATATCGACACCAAGTCGTGGAATTTCAATCATTTTCAAAAAATTTTGATAATTTTGTCCTCGGGCCCGCAGTTTAGCGCTCTGCGGCAAAAGTTTTGTAAAGTTACAAAACTGTCCTGTAATAACAACACTAAAACACTTTAATATGGAACTGAAAATCTACAGATGCCGCCATTGCGGCAACATTGTCCTCCATCTCAAGTCCAGCGGCGTATCCGTGTTCTGCTGCGGTGAAAAAATGGAAAAGTTGGTTCCAAACACCACAGAAGCGGCTACGGAAAAGCATATTCCTGAAGTCAGCCGTCTTGGGGATACTGTAAAAGTGAGCGTCGGAAGTGTGCTCCATCCTATGACAGAGGAACACTACATCGAATGGATTGCCCTTTCCGGCAATGAGGGAGTACAAATCAAATGGCTCAAGCCTGGAGAAGCACCTATTGCCGAATTCAAACTCACAGATCCCGAAAGTATCGTGGAAGTCTATGCCTATTGCAACCTCCACGGACTTTGGAAGAAGGAAGTCTTTACAGTTTAAATCAGATTTGCCAGCGCAAGTGCGGTCATAGCCTCGACGATGACAGGCGTGCGCAGAGCAAAACAGGCATCGTGACGGCCGCGGGCGGAAAGTTCAGTCATTTCCCCGCGGCTGAAATCGTAGGTATGCTGCGCCTTGTGTATGGTTGCTGTGGGCTTGAAGGCCACCCTGAACTTGAGAGGGGCACCATTTGTGAGTCCGCCGTTCACTCCCCCGGCCCCGTTCTTTGCCGGTTTGCCGTCAGGGCCGAATGGGTCATTGTGTTCCGAACCACGCATTGCCGAGGCCGCAAAACCGTCACCGAACTCTACGCCACGCACTCCGGGGATGGAAAACACCAGATGGGAAACCACCGATTCGACTGAATCGAAATATGGTTCACCCAAACCCACAGGCAGGCCCTGCGCCACACATTCCACGACTCCCCCAAGCGAATCCCCATCCGCAACTGCCTTATCTATAAGCCCTTGCCAACGGGAATTGTCGCTCTCCCCGCCGACACTGACAAGGGTAGCGGATATTTCAATCCCGGGATATGCCAGAGCAAGCATTTTTTTTGCGACCACTCCCGCAGCCACGATTACCAAGGTTACTCTTCCGGAAAAAATGCCGCCTCCGGTAAAAGCCGGGAATTCCTTTGCGCCCTGCACTCCGTAACGAGCCGGATGAGTGACATAATCCACGTGGCCCGGACGGGGAACAGCCTCAAACTGGGAATAATCCCCCGGACGGGTGTTGGCATTGTGAAATTCTATCGTGAGGGAGCCTCCGGTGGTCTTTCCCTGCTCAAGTCCTTCCGTGATATAGGGTTGATCGGCTTCGATGCGGGTTGTAGTACCCTTTGCACCAGGCTTGCGGCGTGCTATGTCAGCCTCAAAATCAGCTTCACTCAGCGCCAGTCCCGCAGGTACTCCATCCATTCTCACTCCCATAATCGGGTCGTGGGAGCCTCCGTAAACCTCTATTCTGAGATTGCTTCCGAAACTGTTGTGCATATGACTGAATCTTCAAAATCTTCTACAAAGCTGGGAAAGGACTTGGCCACGCAAGACAGGTCGTCGATTTCCACCGGAGAGTCGGCTCCCAGCGATGCCACTTTAAGAGCCATCACCATTCTATGGTCGTGATGTGAAGTGAAACGGCCTCCCCTCAGCAGTTTATGATTGAGTTGACGCCACCCAAGGGAATGTCCCACAATTTCCATAACATCCTGTTCTGCATCGACTTGCACTTCCACTCCCATCTGGCCCAGCATTTCACAGATTGCCGCAGCACGGTCGCTTTCCTTGTGGGCGAGTCGTCCCACACCATAGAGCCTGCTGCGTCCCTGGCAGAAAGCAGCGAGCACAGCCACCACCGGGAAGAGGTCGGGACAATGGGAGAGGTCGCTGTCGAAGGCCATCAGAGGAGACTGCCTCACGTGAATTTCCCCCTCGTCGGAGTCGAGTTGGGTAATGCTTGCCCCGGCTGCCATCAGCACGTCCATAATCGCAAGGTCTGCCTGAACGGATGCCGTATTCAAGCCATCCACGCAAGCCCTTCCGAACACAGCTCCTGCCACCAGGAATGGTACGGCAGAACTCCAGTCCCCTTCCAGGTCCAGGTCCGCGGCGCTGTATTTCTGCCCTGCCCTCACCTTGAATATCATCTCCGTGCAGAGGGACCAATCCCCGTCGGAGGCGAGAAAATCCCGGTCTCCAAGCATCTCGTTGGAAACTTTCACCCCGAATTTTGATAGCACGTCGGCTGTCATAAAAGTATAAGGTATGCTCTTGGGATTTTCCACGAGCAGAGACATGTTGCGCTGTGCAAGAGGCATAGCCATCAGCAGGCCTGAGACCAGCTGGGAGCCGTTTTCGCCAGATATTTCCGCATTTGTGGCATTCAGATGTCCTTTGACTGTCACAGGAATGGTCTCTCCTTCGGATTCCACTTCCACCCCGAATTCCGTCATTATGTCCTTGAGTCCGGCAAGTTTGCGTCCTTTCAGGGTTTTGTGGCCGTCTATGGTTACGGGACCCGCTGCCAGTTCGGATGCCACCGGTATCATCAGGCGGGTGAGCAGTCCGGACTCGCCCACGTTAAGGCTGGTGAGATGGTCCAGACAGGCTTCGGTGGCCCCTATGCCGGTGATTTCGAGATCCGTATCGTCTCCTGCCTGTTTCCTGACCACGCTTGCACCCAGAGACTGAGCCACGGCAATGGCAGATTCCGAATCCTCACAAGGGGTGTAACGGCGGAGCAACGACTTGCCTTTCGCAAGGGCTGCTGCAATCACTGCGCGCTGGACATAACTTTTGGATGAAGGCACAAGTACGTCAGCATCAAAGGCATTCAGACCCCGTTCAAGTCGGGACTGCATATCTTCAGCCAGCCATTGTCCCGGAGCGGCCGATTCCCCCTCGCTTAAAGCTGCATAGGTGAAAGGTGCTCCCTTGGCGAGGCATTGCAAGCGGGATTCGCGTCCTTCTTCGCCCATACAGAAAGCAATCAGACGGCCTTCCGTGGTCTCGGGGGTCTGTTCCTTCCTTCCGGAAAAATTCCCGGTGAAAATTGAAGGGTCATCATAAAGGGACAAAACAGTTTGTGCATCTGCTTCAGAGTGGGCCGTGGTGGCGATTTTGACTATGTCTGCTCCGTGATAGACGCATTTTTCCACCACAGCCTTCAGGGCTTCCGGTGAATCTGTCCCCCGGAAATCGTGGAACGACCTGATGAGCAGGGCTCCGTTTTCCTGACAGGACTTTTTGATTCGCTTGAGCATTTCCTTCGGGGCTTCGATTTCGAGGTCCACGAAATTGGCTCCAGCCTCAATGGCCTTGGACAGGCGCTGTTCGCAGAGTTTTGCCACTGCAATTTCGCTCATCTCCGGATGGGATTTTGCCACTTCGGAAAGGCGGCAGGTGGCAACCAGAGGGATTTCGGCAGTCGAAAAAAGTTCATCTATATCGTCAAGGCTGAGTTTGCAGGAGTCCAGGCGTATTTCAGCCATCCGGCAAAGATCCAACTTCTGCAAGAGTTCATCCAAGTTTTTGTTTTGCAGTACTGTACAAACCATATTTCTATTTGTTTCTGTTCATTTGAAAGCTCCGGTTATGCTCCATTATTCGCAAACCCTTGCCACATCCAAAGGCACGATTTCCACTTCACCCGGTCTTTTCAGCAGGATGAAGGCCACCTGGCCCCCTCCCGCCTTTTTGTCTTTGGCCATCGCATCGGCCATTTCCGGCAGGGAGTATGGACATTCCACGGGCAGACCTGCGGAAATGAAATCCTTGCGTATGTTTTCTGCAAGACCTTTTTCAGTAGCCAAGACCTTCTCGGAAAGTTCAGCAGCCAAGACGATTCCCACAGCCACTGCATTCCCGTGCGACCAGGCACCTGCGGAGAGTTTTTCTATGGCGTGGGCAAAGGTGTGGCCGAGATTCAGGACCTTTCTGATACCGTGTTCATCGGGATCCTGGGCCACGATGTCGGCCTTGATGGAGGCTGCGCGGGCTGAGTAAGGTTCAATCCGGTCAGATATATCTTTGAGGCTGAGGCCATTGGACCTTGCATCCGCTATCAGGGAAAGGATTTCGCGATATGCTTCTGCGTCTGCTATAAGGAAGGTCTTGAGGAGTTCGGCAAGGCCTTCACGGAATTCTGTTTCCGGGAGGGTCTTGAGCGGGGAGGAAGAGATGAAGGTGAATTCGGGCTGACGGATTATGCCTACCATATTCTTGTAGGACAGAAAATTTACGCCGTTTTTGCCGCCTATTGCCGCATCTACCTGGGCAAGCAGGGTAGTGGGCACGAAAGCAAAGCGCACTCCCCTCTTGTAGATGGAGGCAACGAAGCCGGATATGTCTGTTGTGATTCCCCCGCCGATTCCCAGGACGAAAACATTCCTGTCAGCTCCGGCCATAAGCATTGCGGTGATTATTTCCTGTACTGTTTCGAAAGTCTTTCTCTCTTCCGTGGCCTCAAGCAGCGTTTTGCCGAGGAGTCTGTCGCCCAATTCAACTGCGATGGAGCAGGCGAAGGAGGACCATACATTGCTGTCACATATCATCCAGACTTTCTGTCTGTCGCCAATAATTCCGACGAGGTCCTCGATATCGTTGGAACGTACTATGTTACATATCTTTTCCATAAACCCGGCAAATTTAAGAAAATAACTCGAACAAATTTTGTCAAATCTCAATTATTTCCTACCTTTGCACTCCTCAACACGGTTCTACAGGCCCGGATGGCGGAATCGGTAGACG
>JALFCH010000083.1 GCA_022771245.1 Rikenellaceae bacterium
TTTTTCCCTTAGGCTTGTTTATGTCCACCGTATAAATCAATCCTGCCGCCGCATCGAAATTATAGCTGCGGCCGGTCAGGGACCATCTTGTGTTACCTGTTCTCTCATCGGCCTTTTCCTGTATTCCCAGAAGGTGATTCCTGCATTCCGGGGCAAGCCATTCTCCGTATGAATATTCCAGATAATCCTTTATTTCCTTTCCGCTGAGACTCAGAACGAAGAGCTGATTCTCATAGGGATAGATCTTGAACAGGTCGTTTACCACGATTTCCCCCGCTTTGGCCAGTCTTCCGGACCCTATTGGAGCAGCAAAGGAAATGTCAGCTCCGGTTTCGTCCAGCTGTACGGTATGGAGCAGGTTTATATAGTCGCACATACCGCCAAGGGCAGCATCAGACCGCAGTTCCATTGCCAGAGCCCCAACTTTTGCATTGGTGAATTCCCTCACCTTACCTATCTCGGAAGCGAAGGTTTCTTCCATTTTCACGTCTCTGCGATTGCGGTCCATCCTTGCAATCTCAACTGTTCTGGAACCGGTTTTGAAATTTATGGTTGCGTGTCCTGCCGCCTGGGCTCTTGCTCCGCCATCTATATAGATGCAGCCATTATATGTTTCGGTATAGGGACGGTGGTCGTGCGCACCCACCAGAATGTCGACGCCCTTGAGGGAATGGAGCAGGTCGAGTGACTGGTTTTCGAGCATAGACCCGTCTCCGAGTCCGGTGCCGCTATGCACTACCACTATCAGAAGGTCAGGGGTTTTCGTGGCTCTCACTTCGTCCACTCTCTGCTGTACACATTCCATCAGATCCACGAAATTCAACCCGCTCCAGAGTTTTTCGGGCAGCCAGGCTTTTATATTCGCGTTGTTGAATCCCAGTACGGCGATTTTGCGGCCGCCTTTGTTTACCATAGTATAATAAGGGAAGTAAGGCTGGCCGTCTGAAACATTCACGACATTGCCGGAAAGGGTCGGGATGCCTCTGTTTTCGAGTTGGGCCGCCACCCTGTCATAGACTGCGTGTCCGGTTTCTATGTCGTGGTTGCCCAAGGTGACCGCATCGTAGCCCATATAATCTGCTATTCGCGGGTAAATGTGTTCGGAGACCGTGTCCACATAATTGAAATAGTAGGCTGTGTTGTCTCCCTGGAGTATGTCTCCGGCATCCAGCAGAAGAACATTCCCTGCTCCGTAACGGGAGCGCAGGCTGTCGGTGTAGCACTTCACGGCTTCGAGCGAGGACTGGGGCTTGTCCGAGCTGTAATCTATGCTGAAAAAGCGTCCGTGCACGTCGCCTGTTGTCACGATGTGCAGCTCGTCGGACTTTGGGGCGCATCCCTGTATGGAAATCAGGATGATGGAAAGGAACAAAAGGAGAGTGTGTCGGTTCATTCTACTGAGAGTTTTATAGTTTTCTTATGAATTTTCCGCAAATTTAATCGAAAAATCGGAAAAAGTTTTGGAGAATTAGATTTAATGCCTATCTTTGCAATCCCTTTCGAGTTGAGGCGAATGCCGATGTAGCTCAGTTGGCTAGAGCACGTGATTTGTAATCTCGGGGTCGTGGGTTCGACTCCCTCCATCGGCTCAAGTTTCCAAGATTTTGGAGATCCTCACTCAAAAAGGAAAAGGGAGAATACCAGAGTGGCCAAATGGGGCAGACTGTAAATCTGCTGGTTTTTACCTTCGGTGGTTCGAATCCATCTTCTCCCACAAGTTCTTTGAAGTTTTTCTGCTAAGTTTTGAAATCTTTTTGAAGTTTATTTTTGAGGGATTTCAAGGCGGGCGAGAGCGGAGGAAGGGAGTTACCTTTCGGTAATGACCGCCCGACGATTCGATGCCCAACGCAGAAATCACCAAAAAGAAACGAAAAAGCGGAAGTAGCTCAGTTGGTAGAGCATTAGCCTTCCAAGCTAAGGGTCGCGGGTTCGAACCTCGTCTTCCGCTCAATACTACGCCAGTGTAGCTCAGGGGTAGAGCGCTTCCTTGGTAAGGAAGAGGTCGAGAGTTCAAATCTCTCCACCGGCTCTGCTTTTTTTTATGTATAGTTGAATACAAAAACTTTTTAAACATACAAGTATGGCAAAAGAAACCTTTAAAAGAGACAAACCCCACGTTAACATTGGTACGATCGGCCATGTTGACCACGGTAAGACCACTTTGACTGCAGCAATCACTACAGTCCTTGCAAAGAAGGGTCTTTCAGAGTTGCGTTCTTTCGACTCTATCGATAACGCACCTGAGGAGAAAGAGCGTGGTATCACTATCAACACCGCTCACGTAGAGTATCAGACTGCAACCCGTCACTACGCACACGTAGACTGCCCGGGCCACGCTGACTACGTTAAGAATATGGTTACCGGTGCAGCCCAGATGGACGGCGCAATCCTCGTAGTTGCTGCAACTGACGGTCCTATGCCTCAGACTCGTGAGCACATCCTTCTTGCACGTCAGGTGAACGTTCCGAGAATCGTCGTTTTCATGAACAAGGTTGACCTTGTTGACGACCCTGAAATGCTCGACCTCGTTGAGATGGAAATCCGTGACCTCCTTTCATTCTACGGCTTCGACGGCGACAACGCTCCGGTAATCCGTGGTTCTGCACTCGGTGCACTCAACGGTGACCCTCAGTACGAAGAGAAGGTTATGGAACTTATGGACGCAGTTGACGAGTACATTCCTATCCCTCCACGTGATAACGAGAAACCTTTCCTTATGCCTATCGAGGACATCTTCTCAATCACAGGTCGTGGTACTGTAGCAACCGGTCGTATCGAAACAGGTGTTATTCACGTAGGTGACGAAGTTGAAATCGTCGGTCTTGGCGAAGAGCCTAAGAAGACTGTCATCACCGGTGTCGAGATGTTCCGCAAACTCCTCGATGAGGGTGAGGCTGGTGACAACGTAGGTCTCCTTCTCCGTGGTATCGACAAGAAGGAAATCAAGAGAGGTCAGGTGCTTGCAAAGCCTGGTACTATCCATCCGCACGAGCACTTCACAGCTGAGATTTACGTTTTGAAGAAAGACGAAGGTGGTCGTCACACTCCATTCCACAACCACTATCGTCCTCAGTTCTTCCTCCGTACTCTCGACATCACTGGAGAGATTCAGCTTCCTGACGGCGTAGAGGTAGTTATGCCTGGTGACAACGTGACAATCAACGTTGATCTTATCTACCCAGTAGCGCTCAACGTAGGTCTCCGTTTCGCTATCCGCGAAGGTGGACGTACAGTAGGTGCAGGTCAGATTACCAAGGTTAACGACTAATACCTATAATTCAGATGGGAGATAGCCCTTAGGGACCACTCCCATCTTTTCACAGGGGAATAGAACAAGGGTAGTTCAGCGGTCTCCAAAACCGTCGATGTGGGTTCGAATCCTGCTTCCCCTGCCAATATCAAAGGTTACGATTTGGTAAAGTTTAACAGGCATCCGCTTCCGCTTCCAATTTAGGATGCCCATTAACGGTAAAGATGAAAAAAATCATTAATTACTTCAAAGAGTCGTACTATGAGCTGACCAAGAAAGTATCTTGGCCATCCTGGGACAAATTGCAGAGTTCAGCCCTCCTCGTGATGGTTGCTTCTGTGATTTTTGCTCTCGTTATCCTCGCAATGGACACTGCATTCCAGTATCTTATGAAGGCTATCTACACTCTTTAATTCGAGTTTCAGTTATGAGTGAGAATTCAAAGAAGTGGTATGTCCTCAGAACAGCGGGCGGAAAGGAGAAGAAGGCTAAGGAGTATCTTGAGAAAGAAATCGAAAGATTCGGCCTCAAGGACTTCGTAAATCAGGTTCTCGTTCCGACCGAAAAAGTGTATCAGATACGCAACGGCAAGAGAGTCTGCACAGAAAGGCTCTATTTCCCGGGCTATGTGCTGATTGAGGCTGAACTTACTGGAGAATTGCAGTACATCATCCGCAACGAGGTTCCTCATATGTCCGGATTCCTTACTGAAAAACGTGAAACAAAGCGTGAAACGGGAAAAGACGGTAAGGTCCGTGTGCAGGAAGAGAAGATTCCTATTCCTCTTCGTGACGATGAGGTGAGACGTCTTCTGGGCGAACAGGATGAAAAGGCTGGCGCAGAGGTTGAGACGGTTGTCGATTACAAAGTCGGCGACGCTGTCAAGATTACTGACGGTCCTTTCAACGGTTTCGATGGAACAGTCGAGGAGATTGTGGAGGACAGGAGCAAACTCAAGGTCGTCGTTATGATTTTCGGCAGAAAGACTCTGCTCGAACTCAACTTTACCCAAGTAACTAAAGAATAATCATTTATTATGGCAAAAGAAATTACTGGATTTATCAAACTCCAGATTAAGGCCGCCGCAGCTAATCCATCCCCTCCAGTAGGACCGGCACTCGGTTCGAAGGGCTTGAACATTATGGATTTCTGCAAGCAGTTCAACGCCCGCACCCAGGAAAGTGCAGGCAAGATTCTCCCTGTTGTCATCACGGTTTACAGCGACAAGTCTTTCACTTTCGAGGTGAAGCAGCCACCTGTAGCCATTCAGTTGAAAGAGGCAGCCAAGATTCAGACTGCATCTGCTGAGCCTAACAGGAAGAAAGTTGCTACCATCACTTGGGATCAGGTAAAGACTATTGCAGAAACCAAGATGCCTGACCTCAATTGCTTTACTCTTGAGTCAGCAATGTCAATGGTCGCAGGTACGGCAAGAAGTATGGGTATCAAAGTCGAAGGCGGCGAAAAGCCTGCCGGCATCAAATAATTTTTGACAAGCTATGAGTAAACTTACAAAAAACCAGAAAGCGGTTGTGGCCAAGGTTGATTCGGCCAAAATGTATAAGCTTGCTGAGGCTTGCCAGCTTGTGAAGGAAGTTTCTTTCACCAAATTCGATGCTTCAGTGGAGCTCCACGTAAACCTCGGCGTAGATCCGAGAAAGGCTAACCAGATGATCCGCGGTGTCGTTACCCTTCCGTTCGGAACCGGTAAGACCAAGCGTGTGCTCGTACTCTGTACTCCTGACAAGGAGAACGAGGCAAAGGAGGCAGGCGCAGACTATGTAGGTCTTGACGAGTACATCGAGAAGATCAAGGGCGGCTGGACTGACGTAGATGTTATCATCTGTACCCCTTCAGTGATGGCCAAGGTCGGTGCAATCGGACGTATTCTCGGTCCACGCGGCCTGATGCCTAACCCTAAGACCGGTACTGTCACCATGGATGTGGCTAATGCCGTTAAGGAAGTGAAGGCAGGTAAGATTGACTTCAAAGTCGACAAGACCGGTATCGTTCACGCAGCGATCGGAAAAGTTTCATTCCCTGCAGAGAACATTCTCGGCAACGCCAATGAGCTTATCTCCGCCATTCTTAAGCTGAAACCGGCTACCCTCAAAGGCACATACCTCCAGGCAGTTTCCATCTGCTCTACTATGAGCCCGGGTATTCACGTTGATATCAAAACAATCGGCAGTGCTGAATAAAACTAAACAATTATGAGAAAAGAATTGAAAGTCGAAGTAATTGAGGCTATTTCAGCACAGATTCAGGAAACTCCCAACTTCTACATCACGGACATTTCCGGACTCAATGCTGAACAGACATCAAACCTCCGTCGCGAGTGCTTCAAGCAGGGCATCAAGCTCTCTGTCGTGAAGAACACTCTCTTCATCAAGGCTACAGAATCTCTTGGGGAAGGCATCAAGGAGCTTTATCCTGCCCTTGAAGGTCCTACAGCCATTATGTACTGTGTCACTCCAAATGCACCTGCAAAACTCATCAAGAAATATGCAGACGCAGGTTCCGAGAAACCGGCCCTCAAAGGTGCTTATGTTCAGGAATGTGCATTCCTCGGTGCAGACAAGCTCAATGAGCTTTGCAACATCAAGTCCAGGGAAGAACTCATCGCAGATATCGTGGCTCTTCTCCAGGCTCCTGCAAGGAACGTCATTTCCGCTCTCCAGAATGCTTCCGGCAACACAGTTGCTGGCCTCGTAAAAGCAATCGAAGAGAAAAAATCAAACGAGTAAATCAAATAACAATTTAAAACAACAATAATTATGGCAGACATTAAAGCACTCGCAGAAGAGTTGGTAAACCTTACTGTGAAAGATGTTCAGGAACTCGCTAACATCCTCAAGGAAGAATATGGTATCGAGCCTGCAGCTGCAGCAGTTGCAGTAGCAGCAGGTCCTGCAACTGCAGGCGAAGCAGCTCCGGCTGAGCAGACTGAATTCGATGTAATCCTCAAGAGCGCAGGCCAGGCTAAACTTGGCGTCATCAAGGTCGTTCGCGAGAAGACTGGTCTTGGTCTGAAAGAGGCTAAGGAACTCGTAGACAAGGCTCCTACAGCTATCAAAGAGAAAGCTAACAAGGCTGAGGCTGAGGACTTGAAGGCTGCCCTTGAAGAGGCAGGTGCAGAAGTTGAGATTAAATAACTTCTCCTGCTTCCCCAAAGGGGAACAATCTCAGGTTTAGGGTCGCATTAGGGCCCTAAACCTTTTTGTCGTATTTATGTTTTAATTATATCATAGAGGGCAGAAGATGTCACAAAAGACTAAAAATCAGCGCATTTCCTTCGCAACGTCAAAGATTCTTCTGGAATATCCGGATCTCCTCGAGGTGCAGCTCAAGTCCTTCAAGGACTTTTTCCAGCTTGAGACCACTCCTGAAAACAGGAAAAATGAGGGCCTTTATCAGGTGTTCCAGGAAATCTTCCCTATCGAAGACACGCGCAACAACTATAAGCTTGAGTTCATTGACTACTTCATCGATCCTCCTCAGTACACCATCGAAGAGTGTCTTGAGAGAGGTAAGACCTTTGAAGTTCCTTTGAAGGCAAAACTCCGCCTTTCTTGCAGCGACCCTGAGCACGAGGATTTCGACACCAAGGTGCAGGATGTGTACCTGGGCAATATCCCGTATATGACTCCGGCAGGTACGTTCGTAATCAACGGTTCTGAGCGTATCATAGTTTCACAGCTGCACCGTTCCCCAGGCGTATTCTTCGGCTCAAGCATTCATCCAAACGGAACGAAACTCTATTCTGCCAGAATCATCCCGTTCAAAGGTTCCTGGATCGAGTTCACTACGGACATCAACAACGTAATGTACGCCTACATTGACCGTAAGAAGAAACTTCCTGTAACCACCCTGCTCCGTGCCATAGGCTATAACGGCGACAAGGATATCATAGATATCTTCGGTCTCGCTGACGAAGTTGAAGCCACAGCTGAGAATCTTGCAAAATTCCAGGGCAGAAAACTTGCTGCCAAGGTGCTCAAGACCTGGTCTGAAGACTTCGTGGACGAAGATACCGGAGAGGTGATTCCGATTGAAAGAACAACTGCGATAGTTGAACGCGGGGAGATTCTTGGACCGGATACGATAGATAAACTTTCTGATACAGAGGTCAAAACCATCCTCCTGCAGAAGGAAGATGCCAACGTCAACGAGTATGCGATAATCTACAATACTCTCCAGAAGGATCCTACCAATACGATGACCGAGGCTGTCACCTACATCTACAAACAGCTCAGGAACTCTGAACCGCCTGATGAGGCAACGGCAAGGGATGTCATTGACAAACTCTTCTTCTCTGACAAGAGATATGACCTCGGAGATGTGGGACGTTACCGTCTCAACAAGAAACTCAACCTTTCGATTGATGACAATGTCAGGGTTCTCACAAACACCGACATCATAGAGATAATCAAGTATCTCATCCAGCTCATCAATTCCAAGGCAGCAGTCGATGATATCGACCACTTGAGCAACCGTCGCGTCAGGACAGTGGGCGAACAGCTTGCCAACCAGTTCAACGTGGGTCTCTCAAGGATGGCACGCACAATCCGTGAGAGGATGAATGTGCGTGACAGTGAGCAGTTTGCTCCGACAGACCTGATCAACTCGAAGACTCTTTCTTCGGTTATCAATTCCTTCTTCGGAACAAGCCAGCTTTCACAGTTTATGGACCAGACCAACCCTCTGTCAGAGATGACCCACAAGCGTCGTCTTTCGGCACTCGGTCCAGGCGGTCTTTCCAGAGACAGGGCCGGATTCGAGGTTCGAGATGTGCACTACACCCACTATGGTCGTCTGTGTCCTATCGAAACACCTGAAGGTCCTAACATCGGACTTATTTCATCACTCTGCGTCTATGCGCGAATCAACAACCTCGGTTTCATCGAGACTCCTTACCGCAAGGTTGAGAACGGAAAAGTTGACCTCAGCAGCGCAGGATGGCAATATATGAGTGCGGAGGAGGAAGAGGACGAGATGGTATCACTCGCAAAGGTGAAAATGGATGAAGATGGCAATATCCTCGAAGACAGGGTACTTTGCCGTTTCGGTGCCGATTTCCCTCTTGTGACCAAGGACGAGGTAAACTATATGGATGTGGCTCCTAACCAGATTGCATCCGTTGCGGCTTCCCTCATTCCTTTCCTTGAGCACGACGATGCCCACCGTGCATTGATGGGTGCGAACATGATGAGACAGGCAGTTCCGCTTCTGAGTCCTGAAGCGCCTATCGTGGGCACAGGTTTGGAAGAAAGAGTCTGCCTTGATTCAAGGACCCAGGTTGTGGCCGAGAGATCGGGTGAAGTGGTCTATGTGGATGCAAATGAAATCCATGTCAAGTATGACAGGACTGATGACGAGCGATTTGTAAGTTTCACTGACGATGTCACCGTATATCAGCTTCCTATCTACCGCAGGACCAACCAGAGCACGACCATTCTCCTCAAGCCTGTTGTACGCAAGGGCGATAAGGTGGAGAAGGGACAGGTCCTCACAGAGGGCTATGCCACCCAGAATGGCGAACTTGCACTCGGACGTAACCTCAAAGTGGCGTTCATGCCTTGGAAGGGTTACAACTACGAGGATGCTATCGTGCTTTCTGAGAGGATGATCCGCTGGGATATACTTACTTCCATCCATGTGGAGGAGTACCTCACTGAGGTGCGTGACACCAAACGCGGTATGGAGGAGCTTACTTCCGACATTCCTAATGTGAGCGAGGATGCCACACGCAACCTTGACGAGAACGGTATCATCCGTGTCGGTGCGCATATCGAACCGGGTGACATTATGATAGGTAAGATTACACCTAAGGGAGAAAGCGACCCTTCACCTGAGGAGAAACTTCTCCGCGCCATCTTCGGCGACAAGGCAGGTGACGTGAAAGACGCCTCTCTTAAGGCGAACCCGTCCCTCGACGGTACCATCATAAAGACAGCGCTCTATTCAAAGGCTGGCAAGGACGCAAACAAGAAGAACGCCAAGGCTGAGATGAAAGTCCGCTGCGAAAAGGCTGAGGAGGAGTTCAATGTGAAGGCTGAAGCCCTCAGGTCAAGATTCCTCAACAAACTCATCGTCCTCGTGGAAGGCAAGAAGAGTGCAGGTATCAATTACCTTGAAGGCGAGGAAATCATACCTAAAGGCGATACTATCAAGGCTTCCGTTCTCAAGGATATCAATTATGAGAATGTGAACACCAGCAAATGGACAGCCGACAAGAACACCAACGTACTCGTAAGGGAGCTCATAAACAACTATTGCATAGCCTATAAGGAAGAAGCCGCAAAGGCCAAGAGAGAAATCGACCGCATCAAAATCGGTGATGAACTTGCCAATGGAGTCCTTCAGGTTGCAAAAGTCTATGTGGCCCGCAAGAGAAAAATCAGAGTGGGTGACAAGATGGCTGGACGTCACGGTAACAAAGGTATCGTAGCAAAGGTGGTCCGTGATGAGGATATGCCTTTCCTCTCAGACGGTACACCTGTGGATATAGTCCTCAACCCTCTTGGTGTGCCTTCCCGTATGAACCTCGGACAGATTTACGAGACTGTGCTCGGATGGGCGGGAGAAGAACTTGGACTCAAGTTCTCCACTCCTATCTTCGACGGAGCTTCCCTGGATGAAATCTGTGAGTATACGGATAAGGCAGGACTTCCGAGATACGGCAAGACCTACCTCAGGGACGGTGGTACGGGAGACTGGTTCGACCAGCCTGCGACTGTCGGTATCATCTATATGATCAAGCTTGGTCATATGGTCGATGACAAGATGCACGCAAGGTCCATCGGTCCTTACTCTCTCATCACCCAGCAACCTCTCGGCGGTAAGGCACAGTTCGGAGGTCAGCGTTTCGGAGAAATGGAGGTGTGGGCACTCGAGGCATTCGGTGCCGCCAACGTACTTCAGGAAATCCTCACCGTCAAGTCTGATGACGTAAGCGGACGTTCAAAGACTTATGAGGCAATAGTCAAGGGCGATCTGATGCCGACTCCGGGCATACCTGAGTCACTCAACGTCCTTCTTCATGAGCTCAGGGGTCTTGGTCTGAAGGTAACTCTGGATTAATTACAGACAATTTGAAACATTTGAAATATGCCGACTTTTAATAAAGACAACAAGGTTAAAAGCAATTTCGAAAGAATCAGCATATCGCTCGCTTCTCCTGAGGACATCAAGGAAAGGTCTTCAGGAGAGGTCCTGAAGCCGGAGACGGTCAATTACAGGACCTACAAACCGGAGCGTGACGGTCTTTTCTGCGAGAAGATTTTCGGTCCTACCAAGGACTATGAGTGTCATTGCGGAAAGTACAAGAGAATCAAGTACCGTGGAATCGTCTGTGACCGATGCGGAGTCGAGGTGACTGAGAAGAAGGTCCGCAGGGAGAGGATGGGACATATAGAACTCACAGTTCCTGTGGCTCATATCTGGTATTTCAAATCTGCGCCGAACAAGATAGCTGCGATGCTCGGCATTGCTGCCAAGAAGCTCGAGTCAGTCATCTACTATGAAAAGTACATCGTGACTGCACCGGGTCAGACGGGACTCAACAAACTTGACCTCCTTGCAGAAGATGACTATATCAATCTGCTTCAGCAGTTTCCTGACAACCAGAACCTTCCGGACGATGATCCGGCAAAGTTCAAGGCTGGTATGGGAGCCGAGGCAATATACGACCTTCTCAAGGAAATCGATGTGGATGCCCTGGCAAAGGAACTCCGCACCAAGATGCTCACGGATACTTCCCAGCAGAGGCGTGCAGAGGCTCTCAAGAGGCTTTCTATCGTAAAATGGTTTCAGGAGTCCCAGGGAATCAACCGTCCTGAATGGATGATTCTCAAGGTCGTGCCGGTCATTCCGCCTGATCTTCGTCCTCTCGTTCCTCTTGATGGAGGCCGTTTCGCGACTTCAGACTTGAATGACTTGTACAGAAGGGTGATCATCAGGAACAATCGTCTCAAGAGGCTGATTGAAATCAAGGCACCTGAAGTGATTCTCCGCAACGAGAAACGTATGCTTCAGGAGGCAGTTGACTCCCTCTTCGACAACTCGAAGAAATCCAATGCCGTCAAGAGCGAGGCAAACAGGGCTCTCAAGTCCCTTTCCGACAGCCTCAAGGGTAAGCAGGGACGCTTCCGACAGAACCTCCTCGGTAAGCGTGTGGACTACTCCGCACGTTCAGTTATCGTCGTGGGTCCGGAGCTTAAGATGCATGAGTGCGGTCTGCCTAAGTTTATGGCGGCTGAGCTTTACAAGCCGTTCATTATCAGGAAACTGATAGAGAGAGGTATAGTGAAGACCGTGAAGTCAGCAAAGAAGATTGTGGATCGCAAGGACCCTATGATATGGGAAATCCTCGAGAACGTGATGAAGGGTCATCCGGTGCTTTTGAACCGTGCGCCTACTCTTCACCGACTCGGTATCCAGGCATTCCAGCCGAAGATGATTGAGGGTAAGGCTATTCAGTTGCATCCTCTCGCTTGTACTGCGTTCAACGCCGACTTCGACGGTGACCAGATGGCAGTTCACCTTCCGCTCGGAAATGCTGCAATAATGGAGGCGCAGCTTCTTATGCTCGGTTCACACAACATCCTGAATCCTGCCAACGGAACCCCTATCACCGTGCCTTCCCAGGATATGGTGCTCGGACTTTACTACATCACAAAGCTCCGTGAAGGAGCCAAAGGCGAAGGCTTGAAGTTCTATGGTCCGGAAGAAGTGATCATTGCTCTGAATGAAAAGGCAATTGATATTCACGCCAAGATTTGGGTTCGCTTGCCGAAAGACAAGATGGATCTTTCCAAAGGTACGGAAATGGTTGAGACTTCAGCAGGAAGGATCATCGTAAATCAGTACGTTCCGCAGGAAGTTCCGTATGTGAACGAGGTGCTCGGAAAGAAATCGCTCAGGAATATCATTTCAGTGGTGATCAAGAATACCGGAGTGTCCAGAACCTCACAGTTCCTCGATGACATCAAGAACCTCGGTTACCGCAAGGCATTTGAGGGAGGTCTGTCCTTCAACCTTGGCGACGTACTCGTGCCTCAGGAAAAGACACAACTCATCGAGGACGCATACAAGACAGTCGAGGATATCAAGGCAAACTTCCAGATGGGTCTGATCACTAACAACGAGCGTTACAACAAGGTGATTGACCTCTGGTCCGGCATCGACAACAAGATCAGCAAGATAGTCGAGAAGCAGATTTCCTCAGACCAGCAGGGATTCAACCCTGTGTATATGATGCTTGACTCCGGAGCCCGTGGTTCCGCAGCCCAGATCAAGCAGCTCTGCGGTATGCGTGGTTTGATGGCAAAACCTCAGAAATCAGGTTCATCCAGCGCGGAGATTATCGAGAACCCTATTACCACCAACCTTAAGGAGGGTATGTCAGTGCTCGAGTACTTCATCTCCACCCACGGTGCCAGAAAGGGTCTTGCCGATACAGCCCTCAAGACAGCCGATGCAGGTTACCTTACCCGTCGTCTGGTGGACGTTTCACACGACGTCATCATCAACGAGGAGGACTGCGGCACACTCAGAGGTCTTATCGCAACTGCAATCAAGAGCAAGGATGAAGTTGTCGAGTCTCTCGGCGAAAGAATTCTCGGCCGTACTTCAGTGCACGACGTGTTCAATCCTCTTACCGGCGAGCTTATCATTCCTGCCGGCGAGCAGATTACAGAAGACATCGCAAAACTCATCGAGTCTCTGCCTATCGAACAGGTGGAAATCCGTTCAGTGCTCACCTGCGAATCCCGCAAGGGTGTCTGCGCGAAGTGCTACGGACGTAACCTCGCATCTGGCAGAATGGTTGAGAAGGGGGAGGTTGTCGGAGTTATCGCTGCACAGTCCATCGGTGAGCCTGGTACCCAGCTTACTCTCCGTACCTTCCACGTCGGAGGTACTGCATCCAGTACAGCTGCCGACAGTTCCATCACTTCCAAATATAACGGTAAACTCGAGTTCGAAGAGCTCAGGACCATTGAGAGGAAGATGGACGACGGCACCAGCCAGACTGTGGTTGTCAGCCGTACGACCGAACTCCGCATCATTGACGAGAACACCGGCATAACCTTCTCCCAGTACGACGTGCCTTACGGCTCCATCCTCTACAAGAATGAGGGCGATTCAGTGCAGAAGGGCGACCTTATTTGCGAGTGGGATGTCTATAACGCAATCACCATCATCGAGACTGACGGTACAGTGCGTTTCGACGGACTTGTTGAGGGTGAAAACTACCGTGAGGAGATGGCTGACGAATACTCCCTCAACAGGGACAAGGTCATCATCGAAGGCCGTGACAGAACCAAGAACCCGAGCATACTCATCGTGGACGAAGACAACAATATCAAGAAGCAGTACAACCTGCCTGTCGGCGCACACGTGATGATCAACGAGGGTGATAAGGTGAAGGTCGGAGACATCATCATCAAGATTCCTCGTGCCATCGGTAAGTCCAGCGATATCACCGGAGGTCTCCCTCGAGTTACTGAACTCTTCGAGGCCAGAAATCCTTCCAACCCTGCAATCGTCACCGAAATCAACGGTGAAGTCACGATGGGCAAGGTCAAGAGGGGTAACCGTGAGATTATCGTCACCAACCGTTCAGGTGTACAAAAGAGCTATCTCGTGCCTCTTACCAAGCAGATTATGGTTCAGGAGAACGACTATGTGAAGGCCGGAATGAGGCTTTCAGACGGTGCAGTTTCGCCTACCGACCTGCTCAGGATTCTCGGTCCGATTAAGGTTCAGGAGTACATCGTGAACGAAATCCAGGAGGTTTACCGCCTGCAGGGTGTGAAGATCAACGACCAGCACTTCGAGATTATCGTGCGCCAGATGATGCGCAAGGTTCAGATTGTGGATCCGGGTGACACCGAATTCCTCCAGGAAGAACTTGTGGACAAGTGGCAGTTTATGGACACCAACGATGAGATTTTCGGCAAATTCTATGTTGTGGAGGCAGGTGACTCCCAGAGATTCGTCCCTGGTCAGATTATCACTCCTCGTGAACTCCGCAGCGAGAATTCATCTCTCGAGCGTCAGGGGCTGAAGACAGTTGTTGTTCGTGATGCAAAGCCTGCCACTGCAAACCAGATTCTCCAAGGTATTACACGTGCTGCCCTGAAGACCAACAGTTTCATATCTGCTGCATCCTTCCAGGAGACAACCAAGGTGCTCAGCGAGGCTGCAATCCGCGGTCGCGTGGACTACCTCGAAGGTCTGAAGGAAAATGTGATTTGCGGTCACGCAATTCCTGCCGGAACCGGTCAGAAGGAATTCCAGGAAATACTGGTGGCTCCTATTGCACAGACTCAGCAGGATTTGTCAGAGTTGTAACATCTGTACAGTAATCATTAAGGCTTGCTTTTTAATGTTTACTTACTCGATTTCAGGCCGGTCCGGGATGTTTCCGGGCCGGTTTTTTTATGCCAGCACGAGGAAAATGGCCGAAAATGGTTACGGATTTTGAAAAACTCAGTATATTCGCAAACGAAATCAAGTATAAACATAATGACATTCAGACAACACACCAAGTTTTCCAAAGCCATATTGGCACTTTGTTTCATATTGTTCGTTGCCGGCATTGTTTCCATCTGCATAGTTGATGACGATGCGACGCAGAGCCGTCTGGCGTTTCAGACCTTTGAGGTTGCCTTGATGATATTTCTCATATTTGTGCCGGACATACTCCACAGGATAATGCGCGTGAAAATTCCGGCACTTATGGAAATCATTTTCGTGGCTTTCAATTTCTGTTGTCTCATTTTGGGTGACGTTGCCGATTTCTACGGGCGTATCCCCTGGTGGGATTCAATGGAACACGGGATGTCCGGTGTGCTTCTCGGTATATTGGGATATGTCATCATAAACACTTTCAACAGTGTGGAGGGCAATAAGTTCCGCTATTCTCCGCTTTTCGTGTCAATGTGGGTAATCAGTTTTGCTCTGGCGGTGGGCTCCCTATGGGAAATCCTCGAATTCATTACCGACGGACTTTTCGGACTCAATTCCCAACAATTCATGGAGGGAAGCGGAACCTTTGACACATCCGTTCCTCTGGTTGGTCACGAGGCCCTCAGAGACACGATGGAGGACCTTATGCTGGATTTTGCCGGCTCACTGCTGGTGTCAGTAATAGGTTATTTTGATTTGAAGAGACAGCGTAAGGGTATAGCAGATCTTACGCTGGATACTGATGATGAAACAACTTCGGAAGAAGGGAAGGAGGCCTCCGGAAAGGCTGACTGACCTGCTCCGTTGTTACATATGAGCTCAGCTCTTGTTCTGTGGTTCGGAATCTGGACAATTCTTTTGTACACGGGACAAGTGGCGACGGTTCACGCATTTACGTGAACTGCTTCGTCGCTGTCAGGTGTACAGGGTAGTCCAGAACCTCGAACCTCCTGTCTGCGGAAAGCAGTTCACTTTTTGTGCAAAGTCTTTTCCTCAGGCCAAATGAAACCCCTAACGGTGGTTTTAGACCATCGCTGACAGGTTGTTTCTTCAAAATAGGTTACGCATCGGTCAGCCAAGCTGACTGTTCACGGGCCCGGGGATTTCAAATTTTGTCAGAATCGTCAAATCCTCTGGCCCTTTTCAGGATTCTTATAGTCCCCTGCAGGTCGGAAATGTGTTCTTCCAGCTCCTTCATGCGGGCTTCCATAAGGGCAACCTCCATCTTGTACTGAGCGAGTTCCATATTCGTTTTCTGCTCTTCCGCACTTCGTTTTTTCAAATATGTCGCAGCAGCCTCTTGCAGCATCTTTTCATCGCCTTCCATATAATTTCCGAAACGATTGAGGATGCTTTCAACCTTCACCTCAAAAAGCTCTGCGATATCCTCGATAATGTGTTTGAGCAAAACAGCATCTCCGGACTCAATGCTTCTGTAATATGTCACGGAAATACCCAGTAGTTCCGCCATATTCGCTTGCGTATATCCTTTGGCTTTTCTGAAACGACGTATGTTTTCCTTAATTACATTGTCATACATAACTGCCAATAATTTAGTGGCACAAAATTATATCAGAAAACAATACGAAAACAGAAACTAAACATTGCTATTCGCAACAAATACTTGCTATTTTGAAAAAATCAGCAAAGAAGCAGTATGAGAAGTTGAGCGGAAATGACTCTGAGGAATATGCCGGCGGGATAGACTGTGGCATAAGAAACGGACGGTTCATCATTATCCACCGTGCTTAACGCATAGTTCAGGGCTATGGGGTTGGCCATTATTCCGCAGAGCATACCCACGTTGGAACTGTAGTCCACCTTGCAGAATTTGCCGGCAATGAATCCGACCGAAAGCACCGGTATCAGTACCAATGCAAGACTGACTCCAATCCAGACCAGGCCTTCCGGACGCATAACTTTCTCAAAGAAGCCCGGGCCTGCGCTTAGTCCAAGGCCTGCCAGGTAGATGGTAATGCCCAATTGGCGCAGCATCAGATTGGCGCTGTTGGTTGTGTAGGTGGCGATGTGCAGGCGAGGTCCGAATGCTCCCATCAAGATGCCTATGATTATGGGGCCACCTGCAATGCCAAGTTTGATCGGGGCACTCATTCCGGGAATCATCAGAGGAAGGCTTCCAAGTATGAGTCCGAAGATTATACCCACGAAAATGGAAAACAAATTCGGGTTGCGGAGTTCCTTTTCCTGGTTTCCAAGCACTTGGGCCACATTGTCTATATCCTTGGTCTGTCCCACTATTGTGAGTTTGTCACCCATCTGAAGACGGAGACTGCTTGAAGGGAGGATATCTATACCTGCACGATTCACTCTCGTAATATTTATGCCGTAGCTGTTGCGCAGATGAAGGTCGCCAAGTTTTGCTCCGTTCACTTTGTCCTTAGTCACCAGTACGTGTCTGGACACAAGTTGTCCGTCAATCACATTCCAGTCAATGTCTTTCTTGTTCCAGTCCTTCTTTACTGCGCGGCCGAAAAGTTTCTCGGCCATACCCTTTTCCGCTTCCTTGCACAACACCAGCACGTGTTCCCCCTCTTCCAGCACCGTGTCCCCGTTGGGAATGATGACCACGCCCATAGGGGATTTCTCGTCCCTGACCGAATATTTCCAGACCCTTGACACAACGATGTGGAATTTCACATCCTGCATTATTTCCTTTATTGACTTTCCGAATATGGCTGGATTGCCGATTTCAAACTCTGACACGAATGTTGGATTGTCGTGGTTGTCTTTCCTGGTTTCCTTTTTCTGAAAAACAGCCCTGAATATCACCACGCACAGAATTACCCCTATTACACCGACGGGATAGCCCACGGCACAAGCCATAGCCATTTCATTTGAGGTGGCGATTGCATCCGGATGAGCATCAACCAGAGCCTGCTGGGCCGCACCAAGCATAGGAGTGTTGGTGACAGCACCGGAGAGCAGTCCTATAGATATTGGAAAAGGAATGTCAAGGAACCAATATACGCATACGGATAGGAAAGTGCCGATTACAAGAACCGCAAAGGACAGCAGATTGAGTTTCAGTCCGCCCTTTTTCAGGGAAGGAAAGAAACTCGGACCTACCTGAAGCCCAAGGGAATATACAAAGAGTACAAGTCCGGAGTTCTGGGCAAGCAGCAGCATCTGAGGATCTATTCTGAGTCCGAAATGCCCTGCTATAATACCTGCGAAAAATACGAAAGTGATCCCCAGGGATATGCCCTTGAATTTTATTTTGTTGCAGGCCAGACCCACCGCGCAGATGAGTGAAAGTACTATAATTGCCTGTATGAAAGTCTGTTTTGTGAACAGGTCAGTGAACCATTCCATAATTCAGTAAATGAAATAACCTATAATTCCGGCCGCTATGATTATCAGAATAACATTGATTTTTGTGAAAAAATGGACGAGGAATGCGGTGCCAAAGAGCAACCAGGATTTCCAGTCGGGGAAGTTTTCTGTGTTGATGAGCATTACCGCAGCTGCTCCTATGAGTCCGGCGACAGTGGGCTTGAGCCCGTCCATTATACCTTTATATATGGTGCTTTCGCTGAATTTCTTCAAGGCGAAGCACATTCCCAGCACAATCAGGAAGGAGGGGAGAACAACGGCAGCCGTGGCAGTGAATGAGCCGAGGACGCAAAGGAATTGGGAGGCGCCGCTGTTGCTGAGCACCGTGTAGCCGATGTACGTGGCAGAGTTGATGCCGATAGGCCCAGGGGTCATTTGGGAAATGGCTATGATGTCGGTGAATTCCTGTGCGCTGATCCAGGCGTGGGTGTTCACAACCTGGTCTTGTATGAGCGGCAGCATTGCATAACCGCCGCCTATTGTGAAGGCACCTATGATAAAGAAGGTGTAGAAAAGTTCGAGAAATATCATAGGCCTGTCTTTTTGAACTTCTTGTCATTAATAAGTGACACGACGAGGAAAACCACGATTACGGCCATTATTACGAACACTGGATTCACATTCAGGAAACTTACCGAGCACAGTGCAACGGCAGTGAGCAGCCACTTCCACCATCTGTCGTCGCTTTTACGCACCATATTAATCATAGGTACGAGAATCAGTGCAACCACGACCGGGCGTATGCCCTTGAAAATGCGCAGCACTACTGGATTGTCCTGAAAATTGCTGAACAGCATCGCTATGGCAAGAATTATCAGGAAAGGGGGAAGTGTGCTGCCTATGGTGGCGACAACGCTTCCTTTGACACCCCTGAGACGGAAACCGGTGAATATGGACATATTGACGGCTATGAGTCCGGGAGCAGTCTGGGCAAGGGTGATGAGCTCGGCGAATTCATCTTCCGTCAGCCATTTGCGGTTTACTATTTCATTCTGTATGAGGGAGATCATAGCATATCCACCACCTA
The DNA here is from genome assembly GCA_022771245.1 of Rikenellaceae bacterium. Classification (GTDB taxonomy): domain Bacteria; phylum Bacteroidota; class Bacteroidia; order Bacteroidales; family UBA932; genus Cryptobacteroides. The sequence goes on from JALFCH010000083.1 coordinate 19,107, forward strand.
TGGTGAATGCGCCTATTTTTGCGAATACTCCGAACAGTTGAAGCAGCGAAGCCTCATTTCGAGTCGATTCAGGTTGTTGTTCCATTACTTTTAAGATATGGGAGTGCAAAATTAGAAATTTTTTGACAAAAAATCCCGAAAATATTTGGAGATTCAAAAAATGTCCGTATCTTTGCAGCCCATTTGAGAAAATGGAGTTCATTGAAAAGACTGAGAAGAAGACCTCCAACGGAAGTTGGAGGGTGTACAAGAAGCAAGTACCAAGAACAAAATAAACGAGAGCGTCAGTTTCTTTAGCCTGTTTTCCGAGAGGGAGGCAGGAAAGAAGATGAAGGTCCGGGTCAAGCTAAGAGATATAAGAAATATACAATGAAGAGTTTGATCCTGGCTCAGGATGAACGCTAGCGGCAGGCTTAACACATGCAAGTCGAGGGGCAGCGGGAGGAGGTAGCAATACCACCTTGCCGGCGACCGGCGGAAGGGTGCGTAACGCGTGAGCAACCTGCCCGTCACTGGGGAATAACCGTTGGAAACGACGACTAATACCCCATAGTTCTGGAGGGAGGCATCTCCTTTCAGGTAAAGAGATTCGGTGACGGATGGGCTCGCGTGACATTAGCTAGTTGGTAGGGTAACGGCCTACCAAGGCGACGATGTCTAGGGGTTCTGAGAGGAAGGTCCCCCACACTGGAACTGAGACACGGTCCAGACTCCTACGGGAGGCAGCAGTGAGGAATATTGGTCAATGGGCGGAAGCCTGAACCAGCCA
>JALFCH010000109.1 GCA_022771245.1 Rikenellaceae bacterium
CGCTGACTCCTGTCGCCATTGACTTGACCGCCATCCTCGAATTGGTGAAGTTGTTGGCAAAGAAGGATACCGAGACGTGGTCGCCTATTTCCTTGGTTACGCTTATGTTGGCGCTCATATATGCTCCGTAGCCGTCCTGAGCAAAGGTGTAGGCGTTGGCGGATTTGAGTATGAGGCTCTGGAACTCGGGGTCGGCGGCTTCGGCATCTGTGAACGGGTGCGTGTTCCCGTCCAGGTCCACATAGGCTACCGGTCTTACGGCAGTGTAGCTGTTGCCTCCATAAATGTCGCCTCCGGTAGGCTCTATGCCGGTTTCGCTGCAGGTGTAGGCGTAGGTGCTGCCATTATATTCCGAGATATTGCGGCTGCGTCGGAGCAGGGCCATCTCAAGCCTGCAGGTGATAATGAGCCGTATTTGGGGTATATGTGTGATGGCAGTGAGGTTCGCATCGAGCGAATGTGTGATTTTTCCGTTGGATACTGTATTGCTGCTGCCCCCGTTGGCATATATTCCCACATATTGGTAGGACCTGTCCGGCAGGGAAGTGTGCGACCTTCCGTTGAGGTAGTAATAGGACAGCTGCTCATTGACGTATCCGGTCCAGGTGTAGGATGCGTCCAGCCTGAATGTGGTGCGTATGGGCCTTATTTCCGGAAAATCCATTGTCATCTCCAGTCCCGCTCTCTTTATGTCAGCTCCGTTGTTCTGCTGTTGCGACTTCACGAATGTCCTGTCCGTGACTTTCAATTCCATCGGGGTCCAATAGTCCTCTTCCGTGCCCCTGATGAAGACCTCTCCTGTCTGGCTGTCCACCTTGATGGAGGCTTCGGAAGGCATAGTGTAACCGTCTGGCTGCTTGAGTATGTTGTAGGAGAAAGGCGTATAGACACTGAGGTAGTTGTAGCATCCTCGGGTGATGTTATAGAATCCGGCAAGGGAGACTTTCATCCCGCAGAAGGAAGCATCCAGACCGATTTCCGAATTGTAGTTCTTCTGCCACTTCAAATCGGGATTGGTTGTAAGTTTATATGGTTGGGTATAATATATATAGGAGACGGAATCACCGTGAGAGAATCCGAAGGTGAGTATGTCCCTGTATTCCTGTTTGGGGTAGAGCACATAGTAGGACGGCAGTTTTTCGGTCACGCCCCATCCGCCGCGCAGGGAAACATTTTCACCGAAGTTCCATTTGAGGTTGAGACGAGGGGAGAGTGTGGTCTTGTGCTTATAGACGGAGTTGCGTATGAACACGTTCTCAAGCCTGAGCCCCGCCATCAGTTCAAGGGAAGTCCTGCCCACCGGCACGCTCAGGCGCTCTTCCGCATAGACTGCAAGATTATGCATAAAGGGATAGTCGGAGTAGGGCCTCGGCCGGTAGCCGGTAGGTGCAAGTGACGGGTCCATATAGTATTCTCCCTGTCCTGCATTGCCGTTGGCCTTCCATTGTACACCAGCCTTGAGCGAAGATTTGACCTCATTCCATCTGCGGTGCCAATTGTATTTGAGAGAAGCTGCGAAATCGAGTTCTTTGGAATCGACGACCTGGTCTGAAAAATAGGTGAGGGGGAGCCGGTCTGCCAGATAGTAGCCTTCTTTTTCAGAGTGAACCGAAGGTTGTACCGAACTGCGGGATTCGTATTTGTGGTAGAGGGAGCGGTTGTCCACGAAATTGACTGACGCATCTGCCTGGAGGTTGGTTATCCAGGGCTTGTTGAGCAGCCAGGTGAGTTTCGCATTTGCTATCAGGACATTTTCGTGCTCTTTCTGATACTCTCCCTTGAAGGCATCTGGGTCGTCCTTGCTGTTCATTCCTCCTATGTTTCCGTTGATGCCAGCCTCAAGACGGAGCACCTTGCGGAAGGTGTTGCTGTAGGTGAGACCTAAATTGCCCCTTGTGTAGGATTCGTAAGGTGAGGTGAGTTTCTTCACGGCTCTTGCCCATTCGCCGCTGACATTCAGCACTCCGTTTTCCTTCTGCAGGTCTATGCCTTTGGAGGCGGATATCTGCCAGGTCCTCGGGTTTACGGAAAATGTGATGTTGACCGGAGTGCGTCCTTTCTTGGTGTTTATCTTGATCAGACCGCTGGACAAGTCGCCGTATTCTGCTGACGGGACCCCGGTCACGACTTCTATGGATTCGATGTTCTCCACTGCCACGCTCCGGGTGCCGACTCCTGAGGGTTCATTGAGGGAAGCATTGTTGCCGAAGCGTACTCCATCGATTTCCACCGCCGTGCCGAAGGCTGCGTTGCCTATGCTCTGCCCTCCGTCCCTGAGGGAAAGGATGTTGTTTGAGGTGAGGTCGGGATTGACAGTTTTCCCTCCCGGAAGCAGGGCTGCTATGTCGGACATATTGGACATCTGCAGATGGTCCAGCGCATCTCGTCCTATGTTGCGGGAGGTGTTCAAGCCGTCTTTGGGCCTTTGGGCTATGACTGTCACTTCCTCAAGGGCGAGGGAATTGGGGTGTAGCCGGAAGGTCAGTGAGTCCAAATTTTTAATGAGGTCTATTTCAATGGATTGGCTCACATATCCGAGGCAGGATGCTTCTGCGGAATATTTGCCCTGATATACGTTTTCGAAATGGAACCGCCCTTTTGCGTCTGTGATTGTCCATAGATAATCGGAGCCGAGCTGTACTGCCGCACCGGCCACCGGCTCTCCTGAAGCGGCATCCACAACCGCACCTGCAATGCTGAAAACCCGAGGCGCTGCATACACTCCCGTTGCAAACACAAGGGACAATATCAATGTAAATACCTTTTTCATATCACTACAACCATAGCGAAGGTATGCATTTACCTCTTTATATGCAAGAAAAGGAGCAAAAAGTTCATTTTTGCTCCTGAGTAATACGAAAATAATAAGTTGCGTCAGATTTGAATTAGATTTTCGAGGTCAGATTTTCACCCGAAGATGGAGCATAGCCATAGCTATGTGACTGATGAGGGAGGA
>JALFCH010000131.1 GCA_022771245.1 Rikenellaceae bacterium
TGGAGACTTATCAGGCGGGACTGGTGCTCACAGGCACGGAAATCAAGTCCATCAGGGCGGGGAAGGCCTCCCTTGTGGACGCTTTCTGCTATTTCAACAACGGGGAGCTCTATGTGAAGAATATGCACGTGGCGGACTACTGGTGGGGCAGTTGGGGCAAGCACGACCCCCGGCGCGACCGCAAACTTCTGCTCACCCGCAAGGAACTGAACAAACTCCAGAGGGCCGTAAAGGAAAAGGGCCTCACCATTGTGGCGGTGAAGCTCTATATCAACGAAAAGGGTTATGCCAAACTCCTCATTGCCCTTGCAAGAGGAAAGAAGGAGTACGACAAGCGCGCTTCAATCAAGGAGAAGGACCTGCGGCGCGAGATGGACAGACTTTGACAGACAATCAGTTACCCTTGAAAACCAATTTGTAGCCAGCATCCACAAGTTCCTGCACAGACAGGGAGAATTTCTCGTATTTGGACGGGTCTGATATTATGTCAGCCCACACAGTCCCTTCAAAAACATCCGCCTCAAACACATAGAACACAGCCTTTTCCTCCGGTCCATAGCTTTGCGTCGGATGGGTGATATTTGTATTGACCCATATATCCTTGGAAGACTTGCTTTCGAGAACGAAACATATCATAGAACTTTCCTCCGGAACTGGTTTTTCCGACGGAAGGGCCCCGGGATTTGCATCATCCTTACCTTTTTCAGCTATGTACCAGACAGTCTTGACATTGCTGTCGTTGACTATAGTCATAAGATACTGCTCAGATGAGCAACCAGGCATAGAATCAACGGATCCGTTATCCTTGAGACAGGAGGCAGCCGACAACACCATCACTGCAGCTGCGAACAAATATGCTATTCTTTTCATAATTCTTATTTATCATTGCGGTTCCATCCGATATTCCAGCCTATACCTATCTGCACTGAGCACATAGCCCAAGGAAGTGAAGCCTTCGTTTCGGTGTAATTGCTCCAATCGTAGCAGTAACTATCCTTTTTGTTGTAGGTATAGACGGCTTCAGCCCAGTTTTCGGGATCATAAGCGCTGACGGCTTTCGTAACCTGTTTTGTCATTGTAATGTTAGGAGCACAGACGGCTTTTAACGCGATTTCTGCAGATAGGAAGAAATGACGCTTGAATGTATAGGCTATCTGGCAACCCGCGTAGCCTACTATGGCGAGGTCATTGCTGTAACGGCGGTAACTGCTTCCGGGCACAAGAAAATCTTCCTCCTTGAAATTCAACGCATAGCGAGTGTACTCAGGATATGCGCTGATGTCGCTTCTGGAGAAACGCTCATACCCTCTGCTGTTGACTTCAAGATTGCCTACACCTATGCCTATGCGGGGTCTGAGACTCCAATGTCCGAAATCAAAACGGTAAACACCTCCGACTATGGCAGAGTTCAGACAATATTCCAGCACCGAAGCGTAGTAGTCGGGACTGTATTTGTATATGTCCCCGTCGGCGTAGTTCACACTCCGGAAATAGCCCGTGCCGCCGGAAGAAGCAAGGTCGGAGGACAGACTGGCGAAAATTCCCCAATGCTTGCCTATGAAATAGCTGTAGCGTGCCTGAATGTCTCCGCCGGATGCAAAGGTCACTGTTTTGTGGGCATCACCGGAATAGAGATATGGCATCACGGACACACCTGCCTGAAGTTCAATGGTGTGGTCATAGGCATATTTCAGATCCGACTTATCCTTATTCCCGGCAAAAACTGCCTGAGAAAGCAGTGCCGCTCCGAGAACTGAAATGATGAATTTTGCTTTCATGATAATACTGGTTTATGGTCAGACAGTGAAATTTACACTGCCAACCATAGATGAAAGAAATGCCTGAAATGTTGCAGGTCAGTGTACCTGAATTGCGAAAGCCTGATGATTCTCCTCCTTGTACAAATCTTCGTCCCATTCGGGGCTGAGATAGCCGCCATCGTGGTCTATCCGGAAGGAAAGATATGTGATTTTATAGCCCTGGGCCAGGAAGTGTTTTTCGTAGAACGTCTGGACATTGAACAGGGCTTCCACGGATTTTTCTCCGCAGACAGAGCTCAACACACTGTGTTTCAACGACTCACGGTCTCTGCCATAGAGGTCGGAAGCACAGGCAAGAATCTCCAGGGAGTTCTGCTCCGCCATTGCCTTGGAATAGTGATGGAGATAGGGACTGTCTGTCTTGAGATGGACAATGCCGCCTTTTTTCAGGAAACTGCGGTATCGTTCCAGAAAGAGCGGCCCGGTGAGGCGTTTCTTCTCCCTGCCGATCTGAGGGTCTGCAAAGGTTATCCAGATTTCCGAAATCTCTCCTTCCCCGAAAAGTGCTGTTATGAACTCAATGCGGGTGCGGATGAAAGCCACATTGCGAAGATTGTGCTCTGTGGCATATTTCGCTCCCTTCCAGAGCCTGGCACCCTTGATGTCTATGCCTATGAAATTGACATCGGGGTTATTCAGGGCAAGGCCTATGGTGTAGTCTCCCTTGCCGCAACCGAGTTCCACAACTATGGGATTGTCATTTTCGAAAAAATCCCTTGCCCAACGCCCCTTGAGACTGTGGTCCTTAACGGCCCCGCCTCCGTTTTCCCTATCCAGCAGTTCGTCCGCAGATGGTTGCACCAGACAGGCAAAGGTCTCGTTTTCCCTGAATTTACGAAGTTTGTCCTTTCCCATCAGTCCTTGTTTTCCTGTTTGCGACCCTGCCTTTCCCCCTTCTGATTGTAGCCCTTGCGGTTCTTTTTCTTTCTGCGGCGGCTCTCGTCAAAACGGCTGATGCTGTCGTCTCCCACCGCTGTCACGAATTCCGGCGCAACAGGCTCGGGCTCCGATTTGAGCGACTCCGGCTTTATACCTTCACGATTAAGTCTCTGGATTTCACGCACTTCTATCGCAGAAAGCGGGAACATATTGGCCTGGGAGAACTTGTCGTAGGAGAAGAACATCACCTCGCGGAGTATGTCGGTCTTCATCAGATAGGCCAGTCCGTCCTGGAATTCAAGAGGGTTCAGCACCTTCGGAATCCGGGATTGGGCATCCATATATGAAGGGATTTCATAGTTAAGGCAACACTTGAGTTTTCCGCACTGTCCGGCAAGTTTCTGGGGATTGAGGGAAAGGTCCTGAATTCTGGCAGCTGAGGTGGAGATGGACTGGAAGGAAGAAATGTAGTTGGAACAGCAGAGTTCCCTTCCGCATACCCCAAGTCCGCCAATCAGACCGGCTTCCTGACGGGCTCCTATCTGCTTCATCTCTATGCGGATGCGGAATTCCTCGGCAAAGACCTTGATGAGCTGGCGGAAATCCACACGGCCGTCTGCAATGTAGTAGAAGATGGCTTTGGTGCCGTCGCCCTGGAACTCCACGTCTCCGATTTTCATCTCCAGTCCCAGTTCTGCTGCAATCTGGCGGGCACGTATCATCGTTTCCTGCTCCCGGGCTATGGCTTCCTGCCATTTTTCAGTGTCATAGACCTTGGCCTTGCGGTAGATTTTCTTGAATTCTGCAGTTTCGGGATTGATTTTGCGACATTGCATCTGCTTTGCCACAATAGGTCCCTCGAGAGTCACAATTCCGAGGTCGTGTCCTGTCGTGGCTTCCACCACCACAAGGTCCCCTTTCTTTAAGCTCTGGCCCGAAGCATTGTAATAGATGCCCTTGCGGGTGTTCTTGAAACGGACTTCGAAATAGTCCTTGTATTGTTCCTGCGCCACTCCGGCCAGCCAGTCATAGACCTCCATCTTGCAGCAGCCCGGACGGTAACCGCAGATGAGCTCACCTTCTTCGGTGCGTTCCACGGTGCAACCCCTGGCGCAGTCGTATTTTTTTGATTCGTTTGAATTATCCATATCACTATTGCCTTGAAGGCATTTATATTGAGGCGAAAATCCTGTCCACAAGGTCGCAGAACAGCATTTTCGAATTAACATTGCGGTCCAGCAGACGGACTGTGCCGTCAATTGCCGAGGAAACATTCGGGCAAAAAGCCTTGCGAAGGACTCCTGCAAGTTTCCTGCACAGGCGGGCATCAGCCTCGGACAGATCCAGCAGTTCCTCCATAGAGTTCTGGACCAGGAAAATGCCGCGCACAATTTCTGACAAGCAGAGGAGAAAATCCTTCTGCTTTTCACGGGAAGGAAGTGCGGCAGCGGTTTCAGAAACATTCAAGGCCTCAAGCAGATTCCTTTCCACGCAGGCGTTGAGCATATCCGCCGCTATGGCTGAGAGCTCGGCATCCCCCTTTTCTGACCCGCTGACCAAAGCCTGCTCCTGGCGGGTGAGCGGCAACACCCTCATACTCTGGCATCGCGAGAAGATGGTCTGCATCATCTTTTCAGGTGAATGGGTTATGAACACGAAAACCGATTTCTCAGGCGGTTCTTCCACCATCTTGAGCAGTTTGTTGGCTGCTGTGGCGTTCATTTTTTCGGGCAGGTAGCAGAGAATGGCCTTATAGCCGTCCGCAACCGGAGTGAGAGACATTGTGTTGAGGATGTTCTTGGCCTCCTGCAGGGCAATTTCCCCCTTCTTTCCTTCGATTCCGAGTGTTTCCTGCAAGTCTTCCTCCCTGAACCAGGGATTGTCCAGCACCAGTTCCCGCCAAAGACCCACGAAGGATTCCGAAGTGGGCTTGTCGTCCTTGACTTTGGTGCTCTTATTCACCGGAAACACGTAATGAGTGTCAGGATAGATGAGCTTGGATGCCTGCTTGCAGGAAGGACACTCGCCGCAGGGCTCCCCGTCGTGGCGGTGACGGCAGTTGAGATATTGGATGAAGGTCAGGGCTATGGGCACGGCTCCACCACCGTCATTCTCGTAGAGCAGTATGGCGTGGGGCACCCTCCCGTTGTCCACCATAGACACGAGAGTCTGTTTCAGCTGTCCGTTTCCTGTTATCTCTGAAAATTTCATCCTACCAAGTCCTTTTGGCCGTAAACAGCGCCAGTTCCTTCAAAAGTTCCTTTTCCCTGCATTCCCCGAAGGCATCGAGAGCCCCTATAGCCTCGTCCACAAACATATTGAGCTTTTCTGCTGCATATTCCACTCCCCCGTTTTCCTTCACAAACGAGATGATTTCATCTGCAAATTCTCCGTGATCGGGGATTTTCTTGACCATTTCCCTCACTCTCCCCGCCTTTTCGGGACAATTTGCCATAGCCCCGAGCAACGGAAGTGTGATTTTCTGCTCCCTTACATCCACACCCAGAGGCTTGCCTACAGAGGCAGTGCCTGAATAGTCGAGTATGTCGTCCATTATCTGAAAGGCATATCCCAACTTGACCGCATAGTCCCTCGCCGCATCCTCCAGTTGCTTGGAGGCGGAGACGGATATGGCGGCAGTAAGGGCAGAAACTTCAAACAAAGACGCTGTCTTGCAATAGATTATCCTGAGGTAATCCCCGTAGTCAGTGTCGGCGGACATAGCTTTCTGCAACTGCAGCATCTCTCCTTCAGCGAGGGAACTGAGAGTCTGGGAAAACAGTTTCACCACCCTCGGATTGCAGTCGCTGTCCCTTTCACCGAGTATGAGGCTCACGGCTCTCACCAGCCAGAAGTCCCCGACCAGCACAGACACCTGCGGGCCGAGCATAGCCCTCACCGTCGGTGCCCCCCGGCGCAAGTCGCTTGCATCAGCCACGTCATCGTGAAGCAGGGTTGCATTGTGAAGAAGTTCTGCAGCAGCGGCATAACGCCAGGACACTTCCGTCAGTTTTTCCGATTCTCCGGCAGACTTGAGACAGGCTCTGGAAACCAGCAGACTCAAAAGCGGACGCAACTGTTTCCCGCTGTGGGAAAGCAGATTTTCGTTCGTAGTGTCCAGCAACTCGATTCCGCTGTGCAGAGTTGAGCCAAGCAAATCCTGCACCGCCTTCCAGTCATCCCCCAGATATTCTCGCACTCCTGAAATTTCCATACCCCTAAAACAGTACTGCAAGCGTCAGTTTCACACCTCCGAAATTGGTCTTGTCACTGATGCCGCCCTTCATTTTGTTCACAAAAGCATCAACATCCGTGATTTCCTGCTTTGCATCGAACATTGAACCGAAATTCCAGTTGTATCGGGCGGAGATTTGGAAATGCCAGACTTCCACTCCGGCACCCAGACCTAATCCGTATTCCCATCTCTGGAGACCTGCCCAGTCGTTGTTCACTTTGGCATCATTCTGTTTATACCTGTTATTTACTGCATAGCCCACAAATGGGACAAGTTCAACGTAGGGACGCAGAACAAGCAGATCCGGACCCCATTGCAGGGATACGGGAACTTCCACATAACCCGCCGTATAATCAAGAGACGGACCTTCGCCCTGAGGCACTGTGCTGCCTTTGACATTGTACAGCAGTTCGGGCTGAACGGCAAACCCAAGCGGGAGTTTGAAACAGCAGGTAAGTCCCGCGTGGTATTGGACGATATTCGTGACTTTCCAGTCGTCCGGTTTGGCGGAAGAAAAGCTGGCTCCGCCAAGCACTCCGAAATTCACCTGAGCCGAAACGGTGTCAATGAACCCGAGACTCAGGAGAACTACAGCTATTGAGGCGAACAACTTTTTCATACCCGGAATTAAAGCAATGAATCAAGTTTGGCAGCTATGGCAGCCTTAGGCTGAGCGCCCACGAGTCTGTCCACAAGCTGTCCGTCCTTGAAGAAAAGCATACAAGGGATGCTCATGATGCGGAATTGGGTTGCAAGGTCGGAATTGTCGTCCACATTGCATTTGCCCACATAAGCTCTGCCTTCATATTCACCTGCAAGTTGCTCGATTGTCGGAGCGAGAGCGCGGCAAGGACCGCACCAGGATGCCCAGAAATCTACCAACACTACTTTGTTTGCGGAGAGGACTTCAGAGAAATTAGCCTCATTTACAATATTTTCCATAATCTTTCCAATTAAGAGGTCAATAAAAATTTACAGTTCGGAACATTCCGTGCGGAAACATTCCAAACTGCAAAAATAATAAAATATGACTTCAAAGCAAAGTATGCCGGGCCATTATCGCCTGCCCTTCTACAGTGCCTTTTCTATGTTGAAGACAAATGCACGCAGACCGAGTTGAGGATATTCCTTGTTTTTGGAGTCAAGAATTTCCATTGCCGCATCCACTTTTGCATCGTCCAGAACGGTGAGCATCGCATTGTTGAGAGTCGGCCAGGCGTGGTTGCCCAAGTGCGGCTCCCCGGTCTCGCTTCCCCTTCCGGTGATTTCATTCCACATTGTAAAACCTTTGCAATCAATGGTTTCCAATGCATCGGCCAGTTCCATATTGAAGGCCTGATTGTATGCTATGAATATTGCTTTCATATCTTCTGACTATTTTGCCGCTGCAGCAGCGAGTTTCTTGGCTTTGCGGGCAGCCTTGCGGGCCTTCCTGCGCTGTGAGCCCTCCACGAAAGAGGTGTAGATGGTCGGGATGATGACCAGAGTGACAAGTGAGGAAATGGAAAGACCCCAAGCCACAGTGATACCGAGGGAACGCCACATCTCCGAACCTTCTCCCTTGCCTATTGCCATAGGAATCATACCGAGGACTGTGGTGAGCGTGGTCATAAGGATAGGACGGAGACGGCTCATACAAGCCTCTGTCATTGCCTCCTTGACCTCCTTGCCCCTTTCCTGAAGCAGGATGGTGTAGTCAATCATCACGATACCGTTCTTCACGACTATACCTATAAGGATGATCAGTCCGATGAGAGCCATCACTCCGATTGCCGTGTCGGTAATCATACACCCGAGAGCCACTCCGGTGAGAGCGAAAGGTATGGAGAACATTATCACGAACGGACTCATAAAGGACTCGAACTGGGATGCCATCACCATATAGACGAGGATTACCATCAGTATGAGCAGGGTTATGAGCTGGGTGAAGGTTTCCTTCTGGTCTTCCACGTCTCCTGCTATGGCAACTGAAAGTTCGCTCGGAATGTCACACTCATCTATAGCCTGCTGGGACACCTTGACCGCATCGGAAAGGGCGTAACCGGTTCCCACATAAGCGGTCACTGTCACGAGACGCTCCCTGTTCTTCCTCTCAATCTGAGGAGGAGTTGCAGTCTCCACAACCGTACCCAGGTCCCTGACCTTGATTGCGGCACCGGTAGGGGTGTAGATGGTGATGTTCTCAATGTCTTCTATGCTGGTTCTGAATTCCGGGGCATAGCGGACGCGGATATCGTATTCGTCACCGTCTTCACGGTAGTAGGACTGAACGGAGCCCTTGATGGCCGCACTCACAGCAGATGCTGCCGATGTGCTGTTGAGGCCATTGAGAGCCAATTTGGTCCTGTCGAAATCCACCTGGTATTCCGGAGTGTACTCGTCACGGCTCACCTGGGCTTCTGAAATCTGAGGATATTCACGGAGTTTCGCTGCAAGCTGACCTGCCACGGCATCGGTCTTGGCGAAGTCATAACCATAGACCTCCAGTTTGACCGAAGAGGAACCGCCGGCTCCACCGCCGCCTTCCGTCACGTTGAACTTCCTGATTTGAGGATATGATTCCAGGATACCTCTGTAGATGTCGGCGATTTCGAAGGATGACCTTTCACGGTCTTCCATACTTCCGCAGTCGATTCTGACCTGGATGAGATGGGTACCGTTGTTCTGCATTGAAGCAAAGGCATTGTCGGAGTCGGCCTGACCGAGGGCGTAGCTGTAAACCTTGATTTCAGGTATCTGTTCACAAGTCTTCTGATAGATTTCCTCTGCAAGGGCGCGGGTCACTTCCTGAGCCGTTCCCACAGGCAACTGGATGGTTGCACTGATACGTCCCGAGTCGGACTGAGGGAAGTATTCAGTCTTCATCACCGGAATATAGGCCACGATGGACACCACAAAAACCAGAAGTGCCGTGCAGATGACCACTGCCCTGTGCCTTACGCACCAAGCCACCACTCTTCCGTATCCCCTTGTGAGCCAGGAGAGGAACCTGTTGAAGTTGCCGAAGAAGAAGTTATATACCTTTCCGTGGTCAACTTTCAGACGCAGGAACTTGGAGCAGAGCATAGGGATGAGGGTGAGCGCGCCGCAGGTGGACACGATCATAATGATTGAAACTATCCATCCGAGCTGACGGAACATAATTCCGGCCATACCATTAATCATAGTCAGAGGCAGGAATACCGCAAGCATAGTCAATGTGGAAGCCACAACTGAAATACCCACTTCCTGGGTTCCGTGCACAGCCGCCTCTTTAGGTTTCTCTCCCCTTTCGAGATGTGTGGAGATGTTTTCCAGCACCACGATGGCATCGTCCACGACCATACCGATTGCGATGGAGAGGGCGGACATCGATATGATGTTCAATGTGTTGCCTGTCGCAAAGAGGTAGATGATGGAAGCAAGCAGGGAAATAGGAATAGCAAGGAGGATGATGAAGGTTGAACGCCATCTTCCGAGGAATATGAACACCACGAGAGCCACCACGAGGAAGGTAATCAAAATGGTATCCTTCAATGAGTTGATGGAGTTGATGATGTTGCGGGAACTGTCGTTCACAACCTGGATCTTGATGTCGGAAGGCAGAGTCTTCTCAATCTGGGCCATCATCTTCTTCACCTTCTTGATGACATTCACGGTGTTGGCTCCGGACTGCTTCTGGATGACTATCTGCGCTCCCTGCACTCCGTTGGTGTAGGCTTCCTGAGAACGTTCCTCAAGACCGTCATTAACCACAGCCACGTCTTTGAGGTAAACTGCCTTGCCTGCGGAATAGCCCACGACCACATTCAACATTTCCGAAGGGTCGTCAAATTCCTTTTCTATACGCAGTGTATATGTGTCTGAACCCATATCCACGTTTCCTGAAGGCACATTTCTGTTCTCGGCTGCCAGGATGTTGGAGATGGTGGTAAGGGAGAGTCCGTAAGCATCCAGTTTGTTGGGGTCGCAATAGACCTGGATTTCACGTTTCGGCGCACCTCCGATAGACACGGTACCCACTCCGGAGATTCTGGCAAGAGGGGTTGCCACCTTGTCGTCCAGGATTTTTTCGAGAGCCGGGATGCTCTTGGTGGCAGTTGCAGAGTAGATGATAATAGGCATATCGTCCGCGCTGAACTTGAAGATGGTCGGGGTGGAGGCTCCGTCCGGAAGTGTGGACTTGACCATATCCAACTTGTCCCGGACATCGTTCGTGGCCTCGTCGATATCGACACCGTATTCAAATTCGAGGGCTATGATGCTTATGTTCTCCTTTGACTTGGAGGTAAGATTCTTAAGGTCGCTCACTCCGTTGAGGGAGTTCTCGAGCACCTTTGTAAGGTTCGTTTCTATATCCTCTGCACTTGCTCCCGGATATGCGGTCATCACCATTATGGTGTTGGCGTCGAAGTCCGGCAAGTTGTTGATGGACAGATTCATCAGCGAGAATATTCCGAATATGGCGAAGGCCACGAATACAAGGACCGTCGTCACCGGATTATCTACCGCTTTTCTATATATGCTCATAATAATTCTTTAGTAAATAATAAGTTGCGTCAGATTTGAATCAGATTTCCGGGATTATGTCTTTCCCGAAGATGGAGCATAGCTGTTATTCTCCTGCAATTCTAACTTTGATGCCGTCACGCAGCCTTGCCTGTCCGTCCACCACGACTTTTGCACCGTCCTCAACACCTTCGAGAACTTCATATTCGTTGCCGTTGCGTACACCAAGTTTCACATTCTGATAAGTCACTGTTCCGTCAGCATTGAGGACATAGACAAATCTTTCACCTGAACCGGTCTGCTTGATGACCGCAGTGTCCGGAATAACCACATTGTTGTTCGCTCCGAAGCGCACTGTCACGCGGGCGAACATTCCCGGACGGAGGACATAATCCTTGTTAGGCACGATTACCTCCACGTTGAAAGTGTGGGTGAGCTGGTTGATGGTCGGGTAAATTCTGTTGATGGTGCCCTTGAAAGACTTGCCCGGGAAGGCATCCACGCTGATTTCCACTTCATTGCCCTTCTTGACCTTCGAATACTCCGCTTCTGAAATGCCGACAAGGAGTTTGACAGGGGCAATCTGCTCCACGGTGTAGATTGGCTGTCCCATTGAGTAGAGATCACCTTTGTCATAGTTTCGTGCAGACACCACTCCGTTTATCGGGCTGCGGAGGATGGTGTTGTCAAGCAGGTTCTGGTAGGTTGTCTTGCTCACCTTATAGGAGAGTTCCATTGCGTCGAGGTCGGATTTTGAAAGTCCGCCTGCCTCGTAGAGGTCCTTGAGACGCTGGAATTCGGTCTCGTTGTTCTTCATCTGGAGTTCCGCCTGCTGGAGCTGCAGCCCGTCCATTTCCGCGAGAATCTGACCGGATTTCACAAAGTCTCCGATTTCAACATTTATCTTGCTGATTCTCAATGCCTGCTGAGGGGCGATATTGTTCTTGGCATAAGCCTCGACTGAGGATGTATAGGTGGTTTGCTGAGGCACGGACTGTTTGTTCACAGCGACCACTGACACAAGCGGTGCTTCTTCCGCCTTCTCTGTTTGGGAAACTTCCTGTTTGCCTTTTCCGTTTCCGCAGGATACTGATGCAGCGAGGACGGCTGCAACTGAAATGTATGCAAATATCTTTTTCATATAGTTGTATTATTCTTCTGTTGTGAAGTCATAGCCGAGATTCTGCTCAAGTGAGGTCTTTGCCACGACGAAATTGTAGATTGCCTGGGACTGGGAGAGTTTGGCCTGGGTGAGTGCAAGCTGGGCATCGTTCAGATCGGTGAGCGTGGCCCTTCCCACTTCATAGGACTTGGATGCGATGTTGTAGGCCTTCTGTGCGGCATCAACTGCCTCCTCTGCCGCGCTGTAACTCTTGACATTCGTGTCCATAGTATTGAGGGACTGACGGATGGCAATCTTGAGGTTGCGCTCGGTGTCGGTGATATTGTACTGCATCTGCTGATACTGGTTGCGAGCCTGTTTCACATCGTTCATCCTCTTGAGACCCGAAAAAATCGGAATCTGCAGGCTCAGGCCGACAGTCGAATAAGGTGTCCAGTTCCATTGGCTGGAAGGCACATCGTTGAACATAGTGTTTCCGCTGAAGTTGAATGCCAGGGAAAGGGTAGGAATGTAGGCGTATTGCTTGAGCCTGATGCTCCGCGCAAGTTCCTCTGCCTGAATGGCAAGCTGTTTCATAGTGGAGTTCGATTCAAGCGAAATCTCGTTGTGCTGCGCCGTGTCATAGTCCAGCATCCCCGCATAGTCGTTTATAGATCCCACCACGTCCAGGTTCATTTCGAGGTCCACTCCCATCACGGCCTTGAGTTGCCACAGCGACAGCATCACGGAACTCTCGGCGTTATAGACATTCGGTATGGCATTGGCCACATTGGTCTTGGCACGGGCCATATCGAGCTCGGTCGCTTTCTGGACATTGTATTTCTTTTCTGTCTCGTAGTAGTTGTTGAGGGCGTTTTCATAGACTTCCCTGTACACGTCGAAGGCTTCCTTTGCAAAAAGAGCGGCATAGTAGGCATTCTTGACCTGGCTCACCATATTCAGGCGGGATGAACGGGCTTTTTCTACTGCGAGTTCCACATCCATACCTGTGATTTTCACGCTTTCCCACAATTGGGCGTTGATGATGGGCATTGCCGCTGAAACGCCGAAGCTCATTGTGTTGAGACGGCCCATTTCTATTCCACCGCCTTTGGAGCTGCTTGTGGAACCTTCCGAACCTGAACCGGTCCCGGATGTTGAACCTGAACCGGTCCCGGATGATGAGCCTGATCCTGAACTCGATCCGCCCAGTCCGGCCATAGGATTGCCGTCGAAATAGACTACCTGACGCTTGATGGTCCTCTGGTATGAACCGGAACCGTCAATTTGAGGAAACAATGCAGCATAAGTGCCTCTCTTGGCATATTTTGTCCTCTCAATCTCCTTGTCTGCCACTTTCACGGCGATGTTCTCGCTGAGGGCAATCTGAAGTGCCTGGTCGAGGGTTATCACCACCGGCACATCGGAGGAATCCGCTGCTTCGAGAATTTGTTGAACTGAGGCTCCCGCAGTTTCACCGGCTGTGTCTGGCTTCACGCCGTCGCGGTATTGGGCGCCGGCCACGAAAGAGAGACAAAGCAATGAAACTGCCGCTAAGCCGCGAACAATTACATTCTTCATTTTGTACATCTTTTATATTATTAACTTCACTTAGTAATCAAATAGGATGTCTAATTCATTGGCAGAAAGGAACTCAAGAATGATATGTTCCTGTATAAAATCTGCTGACACACTATATAGTACAGAAAGGGTATCCCGTTATGCAATAACAATGCCAGACATTGTTATTGCATAACGGGATACGAATCCTACCCCCAGTCGCCGGAGGCGACAGCCCCTAGGGCATGCCGAAATGGCTCGCCATTTCGGGTGGCTCCAAGGCTACATTACATTCCGCCTTTCCACCACTACGGCTGGTGCCGTATTGCGCTTTGCGCAAGAAGAACTAGTTTAATGCCAGACATTGTTATTGCATAACGGGATATATTTATACCCCCAGTCGCCGGAGGCGACAGCCCCCTGGGGCATGCCGAAATGGCTCGCCATTTCGGGAGGCTCCAAGGCTACATTAAATTCCGCCTTTCCACCACTACGGCTTGAGCCGTATTGCGCTTTGCGCAAGAAGAACTAGTTTAATGCCAGACATTGTTATTGCATAACGGGACACCTTTATACCCCCAGTCGCCGGAGGCGACAGCCCCCTGGGGCATGCCGAAATGGCGAGCCATTTCGGGTGGCTCCAAGGCTACATTGCATTCCGCCTTTCCACCACTACGGCTGGTGCCGTATTGCGCTTTGCGCAAGAAGAACTAGTTTAATGCTAGACATTGTTATTGCATAACGGGATACGAAATATACCCCCAGTCGCTGGAGGCGACAGCCCCCTAGGGCATGCCGAAATGGCTCGCCATTTCGGGTGGCTCCAAGGCTACATTGCATTCCGCCTTTCCACCACTACGCCTTGCGGCGTATTTCGCTTTGCGCAAGAAGAAGTGGATTAAAGCCGAGGCTTACCGGGACCTTCTACCTGACAAATGGACTGAAGAATAGAAGGGCACACGCCCTGCTTTCTTTATGCAAATGATACGTCAAGTCGGAGACGCTTACATTTCATTTATTCAAATTTTGAGGATTACTAAATAAATCACTTGAAAATTTTGACACAATATTTTTGATGGAAAAGTGACATTTCCTGAATTTTTTATAATGACTTGATAAAAAAAGAAAAAAAACGACATCACTTTTTCATCAATTGCACTTTTCCCAATTTTTTGTATATATGTTTGTGGTTCGATTTACAAACATTTATAGAAAATGGAACCATTAAACCAAAATTTACCAATTGACGACCGGATTTTCGTATCGCTGTTAGAAGATTCCGGTTTCAAGGCTGTTATGGCTGACAAAGGGGATGACCAAAAAGCCTTTTGTTCATCCCCTTCGGGACTCCTTAACCCCCGCAGACTTGCGTCTGCGGCCCCTATTAGGGGCATTTCGCACCTCTGGTGCGGTCCCTTCGGGACTTTTTAGCCACCCACCTTCTAAATGAAGTCCTTCCTCCACACGACCATATCGTGGACATTGTGCAATACCTCGACAGGGAACAGGGACTCAATACGGTCAACAGCAAGAAGACCGTCCTCGACCTTGTCTGTCTCACCGACGACCAAAGAACCATTGACATTGAAGTTCAAAGGAAGATGGACGGTTACTTCTTCCAGAGGTGTTTTTACTATGCTGCCGGCCTATATCATCGGGAACTCTCGAAAAACGAAAAGTACAAGCTCCTCAAGCCGGTCTATGTCATCAGTTTCCTCGCCGAGGAACTTTCCTTCGAAAAAGAAAACGGACAGAAACCCGACAAGGTCATTACAAGGTATATGATGCAGGAGGAAACCTCCAAAATTTTTGCTCCAACAACAATAATTTGTATCTTCGCACAGTTGGGACGATTCAAACTCAAACTGGAAGAGTGCAAGACCAGACGGGACCTGCTCCTATACTGGTTCAAGCACGGTGACTCGTATGAGTCCTTGCCACTGGTTATGAAAGACGACCCATTTATGGAAGGAGTGGTGGAGGCTTGCCGCATTGCCGCCTTCTCAAAGGAAAAATACGAAGCTTACATTCTGGATATGAAAACTGAACTGGACTACGAATGGGGACTCGACTGCGCTCACGAGGACGGGCTCAAGGAAGGACTTGAAC
>JALFCH010000154.1 GCA_022771245.1 Rikenellaceae bacterium
CACAGACCCGGAGAATCCAGACAAGGCATTTTGCCGCATCATTGTTGCAAACAGCAATGAGCTGAAAATCACAAGTCAGGACAGAAAGAGCTTTGGAGCATCAGTGCGTTGCGTCAAAATAAGATAGTTCTCCGGCCTACAATTCCGTGACCACGTAGTTCGGAGGAAGGCTGCTGACATCGAGTGTATAAAAAGACTCCGGTTTTTCCGGAATGAAAGTCATTGAAGGAACAGTTATATTGACTGTTCCTTTTTCTGCTTTTATGGATATTGACCTTATGCGGCTGCCGTCCTCGCTGAAAGAGGCGCTGATTTCTCCTTCGGGGATGAGGTCGGAGATGAGCATAGCATCCTGTCTCACCACTTCCCCATCGCTATAATCTATAGTCCAGATATGCTCTGAATTGCAAAAGATACTGAAATCCTTGCCGGTAATGCGGAATTTGCCGTCCTGATAAAAAATTTCTCCCCCGTATTCCACGGGCACTTCCTCCACGGTTGCCAGCACCATACGGAATTCAGCCTTGGTGCAGACTCCGCTGCGCAAGGATTGCAGAAGGGCATCCACGGTATTGTCCCTCAGCTGAGCTGAGATTGCGTGTGATAGCGTAAGAAAAGCTATGGTCAAAAACAGGCGCAGTTTCATCATTCGTTCCTCACTGTAAATGCAGTAATGATCGACTCCAATTCAGCATAATCATCCACGAGCACCGGTCTTGGCTTGGAACCTTCCTGAGGGCCCACAATACCTGCCGCTTCCAACTGGTCCATGATACGCCCTGCACGGGCATAACCCAATCCCAGTTTCCTCTGCAGGTCCGAAGTGGAGCCCTTGTGGGCACTTACCACAAGCCTTGCTGCATCGGCAAACATATCGTCTATCTTGGAAATGTCTATAGGACCACCTGCTCCACCGGACTCGCCATCCGTGCTTGGAGGCTCCGGCAAGTAGTATGGAGTGGTATAACAAGCCTTATAGCCGTTCTGGGACTCGATAAATTTCGTAATCTTGTCGATTTCATCCGTACTCACGTAAGCGCACTGGATACGTTCCATCTCCACACCGGCATAGAAGAGCATATCTCCCTTTCCGATCAGGTTCTCCGCTCCCGGAGAATCGAGTATGGTCTGGGAATCGGCTCTGGAGACCGTTCTGAACGCAATACGCATAGGGAAGTTTGTCTTGATGTCTCCGGTAATGACAGTAACGGACGGGCGCTGTGTGGCAATGATGAGATGAATTCCCGCTGCACGTCCCTTCTGGGCGAGACGGATGATGGCAGATGAAATTCCCCGGGCAAGCATCTTGCCGTCAGGACCGTAAGTGGACATTGTAAGGTCTGCAAATTCGTCTATTACCACCACTATGTAAGGCAGATATTTGTGTCCTGCAGTAGGCAGGAGCTTGCGGTCCTTGTATTTCTCGTTGTAATCCTTGAGTTTATTCACTCCGGCATCGGCCAGCAGCTTGTACCTGTCGTCCATCTCCACGCAGAGCGAGTTCAACACATCGAAAGCGTCCTTGGCCTTCTTTATGATGGCATTTGCTTTCTCGTCTTCTTCCGAAGCAGCCGTAGGAAGGACCGCCAGATAGTGCTTGAGCAGACGCCCATAAGCCGAAAACTCCACCATCTTCGGGTCCACGAACACGAACTTGAGCTCTGAAGGATGTTTTGCATAGAGCAGGGATGCCACAATCACATTCAATCCCACCGACTTTCCCTGCTGAGTGGCACCTGCAACCAGCAGGTGAGGAGCCTGACAGAGATCGAAAACCTTGACTTTCTTGGTGATGGTACATCCTATTGCTATAGGCAGTTCAGCCTTGGTCTCCCGGAAAGCCTCATTATTGAGTACGCCCTTGAGAGGCACTATGGAAGACTTGTTATTCGCCACCTCTATGCCCACAGCATCGTCCAGTTTCACCACCCGGACACCCTTGGCCCCGAGAGCGATACCTATGTCGCTCTGGATGTTCTTTATGGAAGCCATCTTGACTCCGGGAGCCGGGATGACCTTGTAGAGAGTGACTGTAGGACCTGCTATAGCCGTGATGTCCTGCACCTTGATTCTGAAATTCTGCAGAGTGTTGCGTATCCTGAAAATATAGTCGCTCTGTTCGGACTGAGGCACTATGAACTGACTGGAAGCATAGTCCTCCAGCATTTCAAGGGATGGGAACTGATATCTTTCGAGCTCCTCACGGTTGTCAATTCTCGGGAGTTCTTCCTTCACTTCCAAGTCCAAATTCTCGGTGGTCAGAATCACATCCCTGCCGGACTCTTCCGCAAGCGTTTCTTCCGTCAGCGCATCTTCCGCAGGCTCATCTTCCGCAGACTCATCATCCGCAACATTTGATTCATCTACCTGATTCTCTATATATTCATTCGCTGAGTCCTGAGTCTCGTCACCGGAGGATTCAGCCGATTGAGGCTCCAACGACTCCGGCTCCAACGGTTCCGGTGATTCCGATATCGGGGACTCCGGAGAGTCAGCGGGGACTTCATCTGCGGATGCAGGATTTGCAGTTTCATCCGGTTTCCCGACAAGGTTTTCAGGCTCTTTGGGCTCTCGTACAAACCAGAGTGCAAAGCGCCTGCTGGCAAGAAGCAGCCATAAGACCACACAGACCAGGAGAATAAGGCCAGTACCTGTTTTCCCGACCGTCCCGTCACAGACTGCCGCGAACTCTGCCCCGGCAAATCCGCCAAGTCCGCCGCCAAAAAAATTGTTTTGGGAGACGAGGGAGGAGAGATAGGAAAGAAGGAAGGAGAATAGAGGGGCGGCTGTCACCACAATCATTGCAGTTTTGAAGGACAGACGGTATTTTCCGGTATCCCAAAGATGCAGCCCCAGCAATGCCATAAGCAGGGGGATGCAAAATGCAGCCAGTCCGAAACAGCCACCCACCAGAAACCAGGAAATCCTCAGGCCCATCCTGGAGCCGAGATTTGCCGGAAGTGCCGACACGTCTTTCCAGTCCAGTATGCTATAATCACTTTTCCAGGTGAAAAGATAGGACAGGCAGCATACGAAAATATAGACGGCCGACAGAAGCAACAGCCCGCCGATGACTCTTTTGACAAGCAACACGGTGCTCCTGTCCAAACTTCGCCACAAATCCGGAATGAACGGGAATCTGTATTTTCTTTTTGTATTTTCCTTCTGCTTCTTCGACAATGCCATATCTACCTGTACTTTTTGTTATTCTTGCCGTTCTTCTTCTGATTCAACGGCTTCCTCGGATTCTGTCCCGGCTTCAGATAATTGGACTCAGCTCCGATACGTCCGAGCTGTATGCCTTCCGGCACCTTGACACGGCCGTCCGAAAGACGTTCTATGTCCTGGAATATGGTCTCGTCCGCCACGCTGTCCTTGTTCCAGATGAGATATTGGGTACGCATATATATGGCCAGGGATCGTATGACAGCAGTCTTCACCTCAGAGTCTTCCATATCGGCCACGAGATTTATCATACTCTCGATATTACGTCCGTACTGCGTTGCCCTTATAGGTTTGCGTTCAATGGAAGGGACTTCAGGGCGCACCAAAGACTGTTCCGGTGAAGGCTTGGGATACGGGGAATCAACGTCCAGGTCATAATCGGCTATAATGAACAGGTCATCCCAGAGTTTGTTCTCAAAATTTTCCTGGCGATGCACGTCATAGTTAATGATTTCCATAGCCCTGATGACAGCCCTCGCCTGCTCGGACCTCTTTTCACGTGATTCTATCTTCTTGAGACTCTGAACCATATCAAAAATCACACGCCCGTATTCAGGCTTCACCAACCTTTGCTTTTCGGTGTTGTAAACCAAAGTTCTATTTTCTTCCATAAAAAATCGTCTAAAAAAAACTCTGCTTCCCAATCGGCAGAATTGCAAATTTAGATGCAGTTTTTTTCATCTGCAAACAAATTTTGGCCAAATTCACACTACCTGCTCGACCACATCCCTGTAAACAAACCAGAGGAAGGCCTGAACCTGTGCATAGCCCATTTTCCTATAGACCTCGGCATAAGAGCGGACCTGGTCCGTGTATTCCGGCTTGGGATTGCCGAACTTATAGTCGATGATGCAGACCCCGGAGGAAGTGATTTCCACTCTGTCCGGACGTAGTTCCTCCCCTTCTTCTGTCACTATTCCCCTCTCGTTCAGCACTTCGGCATTGTCGGAAAACCATCCCCTCTCCACGGCAGATGCTATGCGCCTTTCCAGCAGTTCGGAAGCTCCAACGGCTTCCTTAGCACTGAGATCCCCGTTTTCGAGCGCTGAAGCTATGGCTGCCTCCAAATCCCCGGGCACCACCACGGAGGACAAAATATTATGCAGAACTATGCCTCTGAGGCGATTGCTGTCCACATCCTCCTTGATGAAGAAATCCGAAGCATCCTTTTCTATCCTCAGGCGGGCAGCATCCATCGGGAAGGACGGATAACTGCTGTCCAGCTCCCGGGTCCTGACAATTTTGCGGTAACCACTCTTCTTGCCAGGCCTTGCATTGTCTATATCGTCTGCATTGCAGAATGAGCCGAAAAGGAATTCCTCAAAACCGTTCATTTCCCTCTGCTTCAAAGAGTTATGATCCACTCCCTCCGTCAGGTAGGCCATCAGGGCATCGGCAGAGTTGGAGATGGCCCCTGAATCGGAATAGTTCTTGGAAATCTTCCCGGCAATGATGTACAAGCCCCTCTTGGGCCTTGTCAGAGCCACATACAGCAAATTGAGGGCATCGATGGCCTGGGCAAAACGCTCGTCAAGCAAGGCGGATTCAAAATAGGTCTCCACACTCCCTGAAGATATACGAGGCTTGAAAATCTTTCCCTTGACAGTCTCATCGAATGCATTCACAGCCTTGTCAAGTTCTGATTTTCCATTCAATCCGGCCGGCACTTGAGGCTCCGCCCACAAATCAGTCTGCTTGAAGAAATCGATGTCGTTCACATAAGGTATTATCACATAGGGGAATTCGAGTCCCTTGGACTTGTGAATGGTAATCACCCTCACGGCATCTTCTGTGGCTGGGGATGCGATTTTCACGGATTTGTAGTCCTGATTGCTTTCTGCCCAGGCCTTGAGGAAGTCCTTGAGCCGGTTGCCGTTGTTGGAAGTCCAGTTCTGCATCCAGTCCACAAAGGCCTGGATGTAGGTGGTGTGGGCATCCACCAGCTTGGCATCCTTGC
>JALFCH010000048.1 GCA_022771245.1 Rikenellaceae bacterium
TGCCATTGTTTGCATAATGGCAGCTGAGCCAATCCACATCCGTAGTGTAATTCTTTGCAGCATAATGGTCTTCACTGATGTATGCAAAGTGAGAACGAGCGTAAACACTGTTTGCATCAGCCCAGTCTCTCTTTTCAGCACTATCAATTTTCAGCAGACAGTATCCCACATTGATTTCATTCTGAGCCGCTCCCTCAAATTCTTTTGAGGCAGGGAGTGATACAGATGCATATTCCACAACTTTCTTTGTACCAGCAGCAGCCTGGGTAACAGTCAGTTCCTTGATCTTGGAATCTTCCTGTATCACATAGCCCTTCACGTCAGAGAATGTTGCTGTAATCTTGACTGAACGCTCCTTACCGGTATTTTCCTTAGCAGTAACCATCCAGTGACAAAGGTCGTTTCCGCCGTAAACTACGGAAATCCAATCCACAGGTTCGTCGGTAGTGGCATCTTTGTATGAGAATTGGACATTTGAATAGAATGCCGAATTCTCAGAATTGATTCTCTCTGTCCATTTCTGTCCTTCATAGGTGGATGTAAGGGCCCGCCAATAACCCGCATCCTGGTCTTTGAATCCGGCAGCAGGGATACTGCTGAGATCGAGTACTCCGTCATACTTGAGCAGGCCGGACTCCGTTACCCTTACTGCATTGTCCAGGTTCAGAAATACATTCATCACGACATTGTTGCCGACTTCAAGAGACTTGTCCATCGCATTGAAGACATAAGTAGCCTTGTCGGTTTCAACTTCGTATTTGTAGCCATCGAGAGGTTTGCCTGCAGGAGTTGCAGCAACAGCGAAGTATATGCCCTTGCTGGTTTCTGCACTTGTGATGCCTTCCAGTGAGAAAGAAGTGCCGAGATTTGCTTTGACAAAATTGTATGATCTCCAGTTAATATCATTCACTCCCTTATAAGTTCCAGCACCCCTGTCATAAGAAACCGTTCCCACCAGTTTGGTATTGGAAGACAACTTAACAGAACGGATTTGCTCACCGTTGTACTTCGTGGTATATGGGATTACCCTGAAAATAGTTCCGGCAATTTCCATATTCACCTCAGGAACCACACCCTGACGGATGCTGACCAATCCGGTGCCGCTATGCAGGAAGAGATAACGGGAATTCATCTGTCCGGCCTCAGCCTGGGTAAACAGGTTGCCGTTGTCAGTTCCCAAAGTAAACTCAACTTCAGTGTCGTTTGTGGGGTGGCATTTGGTGGAATAGAACCAGCCTGTTCTGTTCTCTGCAATCAAAGATGCGTCAAATGTGAAAGATGCCTTATAGCCGTTCTCAGTAATCTGCTCAGCAGTCAAAGGATCAGAAGTCAGTCGCACTCCGCCGGCATACTTGATCTGGTCACCGACTTCCCACTTGACACCTTCAGCAGCAGAAAACGACCTGGTACCATTGTCTATCGACACGACCACCTGCACGGTACCGTTGCCGGAAGAAGGGATTTCATCCTGCAGCTGCTCCTTGTTGCAGGCAACTCCGAGAGAAGCCACAGCAAGCACTGCGAGTAATTTGTTTATATTGAATTTCATAGTTCAGTTAATTTAATATTATTTCCAGCTTGAATCTTCTTCGACAGTGTAGGAAAAGTTGCCCTGACCACCCTGGTCATACCATTCAGTCGAACCGGAAGTGACTGCCATTATATTCTCCGCATACAGTTCCAGAAAGAATAATTCGGGAGAATTATAGGCAGGTTTTTGAATTAATGCGTTAGTTTTGTTCTCCATAAGTGTGAGATTTATAGTTTATTGATTGACAAGTAGTTCAAAGACACGGGAAAGGCTGTGGTCCCGGAAAGGGAGAGCGTATGCCTGCCTTTGGACAAAGGAAGGTCCACCTTGAAAATGTCCCACTTGTAGTCTGTGTTCGGAAGGTCTGCAAGACCGAGGCTGCTTCCGTCGAGACTTACCCTGAGAGCAGTCTCGAAATAGGTGCTGAACCTCAGCGTAAGGGTGTAGGTCGCATCTTCCGGGATTTCTATCTGATAGTCCACCGCAGTGTCTTTCTTCAGGTCGGTGAGCGAAAGGACTCCCACGGAATCGTCAGTCGGGGCAAGGTGTATGGCACCTGTGCAGGAGTTGTAATGCTCCGCAGGAATGACTGTGCCGGCCTGATACCACAGACTCTTGTCCTGGGTGGACATATTCACGAATACTTTACCGAGGTCGGTGAGAGCAAACGGGGACTTGGAGCCGAGCAGGGAGTTGTGGCACTGGCTCTCTCCGTTGCCTCTCGGGATGAACCAGGCATAGCGGAATACATCAGGGTCGGCTTCGAGCATATTGATGGTCTCGACCATATACTTCATCTGGGCGTCTGCGGAGACATTGTTGCTGCTCCAGTTGCAGAACTCGGTGAGCCATAGCGGTTTGCCATATTTCTTAAAGCCGTCGAGGAATTGCTTTACTCCTCCAGCCGAACCCATATAGCAATGCAGGGCTATTCCGTCCACGTCGTCCCAGCTGACTCCTTCTATGGCGAAGAATTCGTCATACCATTTCCAAGGGTCGTGGTAACCCTCGAGTGTGCCGTAGTTCATTGCGGGAGCTATGAGTTTAAGGTCAAGTTCCCTGGCTATGGCCACCAGGCGTCCCCAGTCTTCGGCTGCTTTTGCCGGCACCATATTGGCCTGGTCCGTGAGATTGGGCTCGTTGTAGGCAAGCAGATACTTGCACTCCGGGTGCGCCTTCTTGAAGGCCCTGAACGTATCCTCATTCCAGTTGGCGTTCCAGGCCATAGGACAGTAATCCATTCCGTATTGGGCAAAGAGAGAGGATGCTTCTGCGGAAACATTGACGCCCCAATTGTAGGACCAGCTGCAGGCCGGCCCCAGATTGGGAATGTCTATGTCCGGAAGTTGGGAGAAGTTGAAAGCCACTCCCCTTTTCTCGCTCTTGCTCTGGAGGGATTCGTACCCGGTCGGAGTATCGGTGTCCGGGCCCCCTTCCTTCTGACAGGCAGAGAAAGAGAGAATTGCAATAAGCAGAATCAGCTGTCTGGAAAGTTTCATATAATAATACTAAAGTTTCTGATATACTTTCACATAGTCCACATACATCCGAGCCTCACCCGAAGCGAGTGCGGATATTGCCCCAGGGTCCAGGATGCCTGTAAAGTGGCCTCCGACTGCAAGGTTGAAGAGGATGAAGAAGTCGTGGTTGAAATAATATCCGGTGCCCCAGTCATCTTCCCTGGAAGTTATGCCCATCTCGTAGTATGGGGATGAGGAGGGATATTTGTCCAGATCCACGTACATCTTTACGGCAGCATTGTCCCAGATGAGTGTGAACAGATGGAATTCTCCGTCCTGGAGGCTGTAGGACCAGGTGGAAGACTTGGCATAGTTGGGATATGCCCAATTGCCGGGAGAGACTTCCTTGTAGTAGCCCCAATGGCAGGCTCCGTTGAAAAAGCGGTCCTGGGTCCCGGAAGAGATACCCCGAGCATTGCCCATCTCAAGTATGTCAATTTCACCGCATTTAGGCCAATCCACTGAATCATAGTCGTTTCCCATCATCCAGAATGCCGGCCAAAGACCGTTGGCCGTGGTCGGTAACTTGATGCTGGATTCTATTTTGCCGTAAGTGAAGGACTTCTTGTTCCGGGAGTTGATTCGTCCTGAAGTGAAACTCTTGCCCCCGAAGCCTTCCTTTTTCGCTGTCAGAATGAGGCATCCGCGACCTGAACCCGGTTCCTTGCCGAGGGAGACGTTTTCAGCGCGGTAATATTGGAGTTCGTTATTGCCGCCGCCGTCACCGTTGACTTCGATGTTCCATACGGACTCGTCAAGGACGCTGCCATTGAAAAGGTCCTCCCACACGAGTTTGTAACCTCCTGTCTCGCCTGAACCGTTTTCTGCAGGAGAGGAAGGATTGTCCGGATTGCCGGAATCGTCCGGGGTACCAGGATTGTCCTGATTCCCCGGATTCTCAACCGGCTCCTTGTTGTCTTGGTCTTCAATCCCGATATGAATGGGTTCGCAGGAAAGGACCATAAAGGACAAGAGCAAAAGAGCGTACATCTTATGCATCCGGAAAGCCATTATTTCTTGTAGAAGAAGATGGCATCTACATCAAGGGTGGTGCCTGTAACACCGCCGCTGAGGATAGACACGAGATTGTCGGCTTTTGCGTCCTGAGTGTAGCTCAGACCTGTGTCCGTAAGAGCAATTTCGTACTCGTTCCAGAGGCCGGCCTTGAATGTGCCGCCAACAGGACGGATAGCATTGTAGCTTTGGCCGTTGTCCTCGAGGGAGCCCTCTCCGATAGCGAACTTGTAGGTGTTGCCGTTCCAGGTGAGGATGACGATGTGCGCAACATTTGCAGCGCCCTTGTAGGCAAGGTGGAATTTCCAGTTTGCAAGGTCCGAAGAACTCTCTACAAATGCAGGAATGGTTGCAGGAGTTACAACGCACCAGCCAGCTCCTGACCAGCCGACGCTGCCCACTACGAGTGAAGTCCAGCCTTCTGCCTCACCATAGAAGTTGAGACCAGCTGCCGTGCCTCCGGAATAGGTATTTTCCCACACATAAAGGAAGACATTGGTGTCGTCCACCTGGTAGCTTGCCTTGATCTTGCTCTGGATTGCTTCGGTGGACTGTGCATCGAGGGCTACAGTCACGTAAGCGGAACCCTGGAGGGAAGCGTGAAGGTCGGTGTTGTCGCCCGGATTGTTACCTCCCGGATTCTCACCGCCCGGATTCTCGGTGTTCTCATCGTCCTTGAGTCCGCCGTTGCCGGTGGAAGGATTGTCCTTCTTGCAGGAAGCGAGGAGGCAGATGGAAGCTACTGCCATAATTGCCAAATAACTCTTTTTCATAATAATGATGTGTTTGTGGTTAATTATAATTGTATAACGTTGTCTATCCTGTCAGATTCATCAGTTCCGTGTCAAGCCACCAGGTCCTGATTACCAGCCGAAATTCTGTTCGAGCGAACCGATGCGCACTTCCTCGTCCGGAATAGGCAGAAGTTCGTGCTTGCCCTTTACAAATGTGCCCATATTGGCTTTTGCGAGGTCTGTCTCGGTCTGCGCGTAGGCATCCATCACCTCCTTTGCGATGCCCCAGCGGCAGAGGTCGTACCAGCGGTGGCTCTCCATTGCGAGTTCCACACGGCGTTCGTGGCGTATTGCCAGTTCGAGGTCCGCAGCATTGTCCTGCAGTTGTCTGAGAGCGTAGCCATCGCGATAGTCAGGCACTTTGTAGCCCGGAAAAGCCGGGAGTATGGAGGCTCCTTCGCGGGCCCTGTCACGCACTTTCTCGAGGTAGGTTTTGGCCTCCGAAGCATCATCGTTCCTCAGGCAGGCCTCGGCATAGAGCAGATACACGTCTGCAAGGCGGATTTCTATCCTGTTGATAGGGGAACGGGTTGCGTGGTCTATTGCGGGATAATCCCTGCCCTCCATAATGGTTCTTTTGATTGTGAGATAACGGTTGCCCAGATAGATTTCTTCAGCTTGAGTCGTGATTTCATCATCGGTCGGAGTGAATATGGAGGCATCCCTGCGAGGGTCTCCGGCCTCGTACTCGTCATAGAGATTCTGGGTCGGATGACAGAATCCCCAACCGGTGTTGGAGAAGTATGAGGAACGGGAACGCAGGAGAATGGTAGCTAAAGTTCCTCTGGAGAATCCGTTGCCCTCTCCGTAGTCGGATGTACCTTCTGCCATATACTGCACCTCAAAGACTGATTCGGGACCATTTTCGCCGTCGAGGGTAAAATTGTCCCTGTATGCGCTGCAGAGCGTGTATTCGGCTGCCTCATTTGCGATGAACTTGCCTCCCCAGGTCTTTGCGGAAGAATATTTTTCGGCAGCCCCGGCTGTGTCTCCGCCATTGCGTTTGCAGTCTCCCCAATAGAGGTAAACTTTAAGGAGCATAGCTTCGGCAGCACCCTTGGTTGCCCTTCCCAGGTCTTCTGGAGCATATTGGCTCTTGAGCGGGAGTTTACCGGCTGCATTTTCCAAGTCTGAGACTATCAGGCTGTACACCTCGTCCACGGTCGAGCGGGGGATTTTCCATCCCTCGGCACTGTAAATCGGGGACTCTGATATAGGGACACCTCCGAAAAGACGCACAAGACGGAAGTAATAGAGTGCACGCAGGAAGCTTGCCTCTCCTGTGAGCCTGGATGCGAGGTCCTGGTCCAGGTCTTCCATTTCAGGGAGTTGCTCAAGTGCCAGGTTGGCGCGGGCAATGCCCTGGAAATTTGCCCTGTAATAATCCAGAACGAGGGAGTTGTTGGATATGGCCTTAAAATTCTCAAGGTCGTAGGCATCAGCCATATCGGCAATGTTCTGTCCTCCTTTGAGGGCATCGTCGGACATTATGTCACCGATGAAGAATTCGGAATAGTAGGTGCTCTGGAACTCCCACATCAGAGGAGTATAGGCTGCATTGACGACCTGAACGGCAGTTTCTTCGCTCGTGAAGAAGTCCTCCACCCTGTTGGTCATAGGACCGTCTTCGGACAGCCAGCCGGCACAGGAAGTCAGAGTGAATATGGCAGCAGAGGCCAATATAATATTTCTGCAATTCATAATTCTGCGTTTTAGAAATTGATATTCAGTCCCACCATAAATGTCCTTGACTGAGGATAGTTGCCATAGTCCACTCCGCCTCCGACTTCAGGGTCGTAGCCTGTGTATCGGGTGGCCGTGAAGAGATTGCTTCCGGAAACATAGATTCTGCATCGGGACATCTTGATTTTCTGAGTCCATTCCTTAGGGAAGGTATATCCCAGCTGGAGATTCTTGAGCCTGAGGTAGGCACCTGATTCGATGAAACGGCTGCTGGTTTCCGTGTTGATAGGGTTTCCGAAAGGATTCGGGATGGAGCCTTGCGGATTGGCAGTGGTCCAGACATCCCGCATAGTTGTGCTCAGGGTGGCCTCATTGCCTGTGCCTTCTGTCCTGATTCTCATTGCGTTATAAATCTGGTTGCCATATACTCCCTGGAAGAAGAGCTGGAGATCGATGCCTTTCCAGCCGAGGCTGAGGTTGAGACCGTAGGTGAGCCAAGGGAAAGGACTGCCGAGAGCCATCTTGTCGTTCTCGTCGATTTTGCCGTTGCCGTCCTTGTCCCAGAATTTGACATCTCCAGGCTTGTAGCCGACCTTTGCCCCTTCTGCCCACAGATATTCGTCGATTTCTTCCTGGCTGCGGAAAATGCCGTCGTAGCGGTAACCCCAGAAGGTGTAGAGAGGCAGCCCCTGGTCGCAGACTGTCTTGTCGCCCCAGACCTTCTCTCCTCCGTTGAGGGCGGTGAGTTCGTTCTTTATGAAGGAAATGTTGCCGCCAATGGAGTAGTTGAAATCGCCTATGTCATTGATATGGTTGAGTGTCAGCTCGATACCCCTGTTTTGCACAGTGCCGACATTTGCCGTTGCGGAATAACGGTTACCCACCTGCGCAGGGGCTGTCACGCTCAGGAGCATATCCCTGGTGTCTCTCTGGAAGAGGTCGATGTTACCGGTGAGACGGTTGCCGAAAAAGCCGAAGTCTAAACCCAGGTTCCACTGCTCGGTGGTCTCCCATTTGCCGCCGTTGTTCACATAGGTGAGGATGGTGGCGCCGGAAGCCAGTGCAGGATTGCTGCCGAAGACATAGTCCACGAAAGTCGGTCCGTTGTTGAACATATTCAGCAGGAAGGCATTGTCGCCGATTTTGTCATTGCCTATCATTCCCCAACCGAGACGGAACTTGAGTTCGTCAAGCCAGTTCACCTGCCTGAGGAAACTTTCGTTCTTGAGCCTCCAGGCCACTGCTGTGGACGGGAAGTAGCCCCACGGGTGCTCCACGAACTTGCTGGAGCCGTCTGCACGGAAATTGACCGTAATCATATAGCGGCTGTCGTAGGAATAGTGCAGACGGGAGAGGAAGGAGAGTCTTCTGGTGCGGCCCGCTGAGTCGGAAGCCTTGTTCTGATCCTCCGTAGCCTGGGAAAGATACCAGTTGGTCTCCACCGGGTTCAGTATGGAACTTCCTGAGGCGCCGTGAGTCTCGTACTGGTACTGCTCCGTGGTCTGGCCCACCATAGCGGTGTTGCTGTGCTTGCCCGTTTCGCCTGTGTAGGTGAGGGTGTTCTCGACTATGATGGTCTGGTAGCGGCCCACACTGCTTTCATTGAAGTTTTTGTCGGACTTGTCGTAATCAGAGTACTTGTAGAGGTCTTTGAAGAGTTTGTGTCTGGTGTTGGTCAGGTCCATACTCACATCGCTGCGGAAGACCAGGCCCTTGACAGGCTTGAGTTCGAGGAAGATATCACCCACCCAGCGCTCGGTCTTGTCGGAAGGATGGCTGTGCTCAACCATAGAGAGAGGGTTGGTCACATTCTTGAAATTGGATGCCGCGCTTATCTGCCCTGACATATCCTCACCGGTGCGGCTAACGCTGCCTTCCGGGTAACGTGCCGGATCCCATGGAGCCATCGCTATTGCCGCACTGATGACGGATGCGCCTGCTGAGCTGCTGTTGTTCATAGCATTTCTTCCGTGAGAGAACATAAAGGTGAGATTTTCTCCCACACGCAGCCATTTTGCTATGTCGTAGGCTGAATTGACTCTCAGTGAAGTCCTTGTGTAGTCTGAACCTATGATGGTACCCAGCTGATTGAACCAGTTGGCGCTCATTGACCAGTAACCCTTGTCATTGCCTCCATCCACGCTCAGGTGGTAGTTCTGGATGACAGCGTTCTTCTTGAAGACCACATCCTGCCAGTCCGTGTCTATGTCGGAATAATCCACATTCTTTGGATAATAATTTGATTTTCCGATGAGATAAGTCCTGACGAAGGAGTCTATTCCCTTGCCATTGAGGGTGGTCAAGGCTTCAGGATCTGCATTGGAGGTGGCGAGGAAGTTCGCAAATTCGGAAGCATTCATCAGGTCCAGAGCCCTCCAGCGGTTCTGTATGCCCACATAGCCGTCGAAAGTGACGTTGATGCGCCCGTTGTCGGAGCCTTTCTTAGTTGTGACGAGAATCACACCGTTGGCTCCTCGGGAACCGTAGATTGCAGTCGCGGAAGCGTCTTTGAGAATCTCAGTGGAAGTGATGTCGCTGGGACTGAGGTAGTTGATATTGTCCACTATCACCCCGTCCACCACATAGATAGGAGCACTGTTGTTGACTGTGCCTATGCCTCGGATACGGACCTCTGCAGCAGCTCCCGGCTGGCCGGAACATGAATTGACAGTGACTCCGGCTGCCACTCCCTGCAGGGCCTGGTCGAGTCCGGCTGCCGGGGTTTTCTTGAGTTGGTCACCTTTGACTGAAGATACGGAACCGGTGAGGTCGCTCTTTTTCATAACGCCGTAACCTATGGCTACGACCTCATCCAGCATCAGGGCATCAGCCTCGAGAGCAATGTTTACAGTACTCTCCCCCGAGATGGTTTTCTCAACTTCCTTGAAACCTATGCAGGAAAAAACAAGGACATCGCCTGCGGATACTTTAATGGTGTAGGCACCGTCCAAATCTGTTATGGTGCCGTTGGTACCGCCTTTTACAAATACGGAGACTCCGGGCAGCGGACCTGAATCATCAGCTGAGG
Organism: Rikenellaceae bacterium; assembly: GCA_022771245.1. Classification (GTDB taxonomy): domain Bacteria; phylum Bacteroidota; class Bacteroidia; order Bacteroidales; family UBA932; genus Cryptobacteroides. The sequence continues at coordinate 9,571 of JALFCH010000048.1, forward strand.
TCACCACACCGCTCACAGAGTAGTCCTGCGCAAATAAGGAAATCGCGAAGAACAAAAGAGAAAAAAGGAGAAAAAATCTTCTCATACTTCTGACGGTTATTAGTTAGTTTTTCTTGTGTCTTTTATGTCTTATGGTCAACATTTCGTGCACATTCCGGCATTCCGGCATTTCGACTTTGCAAAAATAGGAAGTAAGGTTTTCAAGACAATGGAAATATACCTCACAAAAACTCAACAAGAGCTAATTCTTAAATTCTGCAAGTTGGAGATTCAATCTCTTATATCATTGGATATCAATTCATTATACTTTCTCTAAACTAATAAGACATTTTTTATCATAAATTTTACACCTCAACAAGAGAAATAATCATATCTTTGCCGGGAATGAAACTCTGTTCCTATATGCGAAGCTCATTTATAAGACAATTTGCAGGCATCGCTGCCCTTTTCATTGCAATCCCGGCCTTGGCCTTGCGCCCTGAAATTAAGAATTACAGCAAGAATCTCTATGATTCCGGGGCCCAGAACTGGGACATAGCCCAAAGCGAAACCGGAGTGATGTATTTTGCCAACAGCAACGGAATACTGCAATTCAACAGCATAAAATGGGAAAACTGCCTCCTGATGAACAGGACATCTGTACGGTCGGTGTGTTTCGATGAGCAGAATTCGAGGCTCTATGCAGCCGGCACAGGGGAGATAGGCTATCTGGACTACAGCACCGGGGGCAAGGGGAAGTATGTCAGGGTGCTGGACAGCGGAGAGAACAATATCGGAGAAATCTGGGACCTTTCAGTCTGCGGCGACAGACTGTATTTCAGGGACAACAGCAATGTGTATTGCTTGAATGACAGCCTCGTTACACGATGCGCCCTGGACAGCGGAAAGGTGGAGTATTGTGCAGTACTCGGCAACAAGGTCTATGCAGCATCTTCCTCCGGAGGGCTCTACTATCTGTCAGAAGATGGCACTAAGGCTGTCCGAATGCCGAACTGCAAGTTGCTGGAAGGCAAGAGAATCTGCGGACTTTACAATTACGGGGAATCCCTGATTGCGGTCACATCGAAGGGCAGAATCTACATTTTAAGGGAATCTGACCGTACAATCCGGGAAATGGCGACTGAATTGCCTATAGGAAACTGCGATATTTTCTGTTCCGCCATGGAGGGCGATCTGCTGGCTCTGGGCACTATTACCAGAGGCATATTGCTTCTGGACATCGCAACGGGGCAATATGAGAGTATAGACAGGGAAAGCGGTCTGCAGAACAATTCCGTACTGGCTCTGCAATTCGACCGGGAGAAGAACCTATGGGCAGGACTGGACAAGGGTATTGACTATATCAACCTGCACTCCCCTTCTGAAGAGCTTTACGGGCCCGGCAATGACATAGGCAGCGGATATGCTGCGGAAATATATGACGGAAAACTCTATCTGGGGACAAACCAGGGACTGTTCTCGAGTGAAATTCCATACAGGAAAAACAAGGGGGCCTCAAAGACGACTGCAAGGGTGGGAAACATTACCGGTCAGGTCTGGTCCCTGCAGGTTATGGACGGGAAACTGTTCTGCTGCCACGACCTCGGAGTCTATATCATCTCGGGAGGCAAGGTAATACAGCACATTGCACTCCCCGGCACCTGGAAACTCATTCCCCTGTCCTCCCATCAGGATATATTGCTGGGTTGCTCTTACGAGCGGCTTTTCACATTGAAGAAAAAGGGAGGGACCTGGGTTTATTCCGGAGCGGTGAAAGGCTTCGACCGTTCAAGCAAGGAATTCGTGGAGGACATTGACGGAAGAATCTGGTTTTCCCACTGGATTCAGGGATTGTACCGCCTGAAACTCAACGAAAAAGCTGATTCGGTGGAGAGAGTCGAATCCTTCGGCACTGAACAGGGCTTCCCCACCAACCGCAACAATATGCCCCAAAGAATAGGCTCCCAATTCATTTTCAGCACGGAAGGAGGCTATGTTAGATATGACGAGACTGAAAGGCGGGCGCATTATATAGATTACCTCAACGGCAAGTTCACCAGGACTCCGATAGTGACGGGCATCACGGAACTTCCGGACGGAACCAGGTACTACTCCTCAGGGGTGATGCAGGCAGTGGAATACGAGGATGCGGAAGGAAATACGATACTGGATTCACTCTCCCTGAAAAAATACGCAAGGAACAGGCCCATAGGCTTTTACAATATGTGCTATCTGGAAAAGGGACGGTTCATAATCAACACCGAGGATGGCTTTGCAGTCATATCGACCGAAGATCTGGGGGACAGGGGTTCAAGCAGCAGTGTGTTCATAGAATCCGTTTCAGGGAGATTGCACGAGCGGTTTATGGTACTGAGAACAGCCAGCGGCAAACCGGAGGCCCTCAAGTTATCCTCAGACGATAATTCCCTGACTTTCAACTACGTATGGCCCGTTTACAGCGACAGCGAACCCATCCGTTACAGTTGCATTCTGGAAAATTATGACAAGGAATGGTCCGGGGAAAGCAGACAGGAATTCAAGGAATACACCAAGCTGCCGCACGGGAAATATGTTTTCAAGGTCAGAGCAAGGAACATTGCCAACGGGAAGACAACGGAAGACAGCATTGATGTGCACATTGCCGCCCCGTGGTTTCTGTCCTGGCCCGCCTATCTTGTTTATATGCTTCTGTTCGGCCTGCTGATATGGCTGATTTACTTTATAATAATGCGCATTTCGGACCGGAAGGCAAGGGTGCTGGCTCAGCGCAAGGAAGAGGAATTGAGACAGAAGCACCTCAAGGCGGAACTGGAACATAAGGCCGAGGATCTGGCTGTGTCCACGATGAACCTGATACGCAAAAACGAAATTCTGCAGCAGATAGATTCAGACGTACAGAAGGCGGCAGACTATGTGGGCAGCGACAACAACCGCACAGGAGCTCTCCTCGCCAAAATCAGAAAGGACATCCACGAGAACATAGCCCACGATGATGACTGGCAGAAGTTTGAGAAGAATTTCGACGTGGTGTATGAGGATTTTCTCAAGAGGCTGGGCGAAAAGTTCCCTTCACTCACAGTGGCGGACAAGAAGATGTGCGCCTACCTGAAAATGGACCTCAGTTCAAAGGATATGGCACCCCTTCTCAATATGACAGTCCGCAGCGTGGAAATGACACGCTACAGACTGCGCAAAAAACTTGAACTTGGACGTTCCGAGAGCCTCACTGCCTTTCTTCAGAAATTCTGAGGCTCCCGTGAATCCTATTAAAAGAGGACGAATTCGTTGGTATCTGCTGGAAGCCTAACGGTTGCGGTAGTTATAGCCCCAGTTGTCGAGCACAGGGAACTGATGGCTCTTCACTTCTCCCATAAAGCTCTCGAAATCAGGCCTTTCGTCTCCGTCCCAAGCTATGCAGCTGAGCGCGAACAGGCGTGGGAAAAGCATATATTCGGCGTGTTCCCAAGTGGAGACATACTCGGCCCAGAGATTAGCCTGGACTCCCTTGATGTGTGAGAGCTGTTCCGGACTCAACCCCTTGGTAAGGTCGAAAGAATACATTTTGTCTATAGTCAGGACGCTCTGAAAGCCCACAGGCTCGGAATCCATGTCCTCGGACTGGAGATAGTCGATGTAGAAATAGCTGGTCGGGGTCATAATCACGTCATATCCGTCTGCGGTATATTTGCCAAGGGTCTTTTCCACAGGCAGCCATCCGCGCCAGAACATAACGGCCACTCCTTTGTCGAGCTCTCCTTCCGTGATTTCGTCCCATCCTATGATGCGTTTGCCCTTGGATGCAAGTGTCTTCTGAACGTGATGGGTGACATAGTTCTGGAGATATTGCTCCGCACTCACCCCGTCCTTGTCCACGAGGCCGAGTTCGGCAATCTTCGCCTGACAATGAGGGCATTTTTCCCATTCCACTTTCGGGCACTCGTCCCCACCTATGTGGAAAAGTTCTCCGGGGAAGATGTCAGCAACTTCGCAGAGCACCTCGTCAAGGAAGCGGTAGGTCTCGTCCTTGCCCGCACAGAGCACCTGATCTGAAATGCCCCAAACCTTGAGCACCTCGTAAGGGCCGCCGGTGCAACCGAGTTCAGGATAGGATGCCAGAGCTGCAACCATATGACCGGGCAGGTCTATTTCCGGGACTATGGTGATACCGAGCTTCCAGGCATAATCCACCACCTCCCGCAGCTGCTCCTGAGTGTAGTAACCCCCGTGAGGAATGTGGTCATCACTGTTCCAGTCGCGTCCCACCATTGTGCCGGAACGCATACTGCCCACCTCGGTGAGTTTCGGGTATTTCTTGCTTTCTATGCGCCAGCCCTGGTCGTCGGTGAGGTGCCAGTGAAAACGGTTGAGTTTGTAGGCTGCCATAGCATCAAGCAGACGTTTCACATTTTCAACAGGAAAGAAATGACGGGCACAGTCCAGCATCACTCCCCTGTAGGAATAGGCGGGAGAGTCCTGAATTTCGCAGAATGGGATGGCAAATTCGGCATCGGATGCCTCTGAGGAGTAGATTGCAGGAGGCAGCATTTGCCTTAAGGTTGCAAGCGCATAGAGCACTCCGTTGTGGGAGGAGGATTTGACGGTTGCACCGCTTTCGTCCACCTTGATCTCGTAAGCCTCGTCAGGAAGTTCGTCATCGTAAGCGATTGTGAGCGAAGCTCCTTTGCAAGGGATACAGCAAAAGGTTTTCACCTCCACTTGAGATGAAGTACATTCGGACAGCTGGTTTGCGAAGTCACGGGTGACGGCGAGGGTGCGGTCTTCAAAGTCTTTGGACAGGACGATGAGGGAATTGTCGAGGTAAAGGGCTCCCTTGTGCAAGTCAAACTGCTGCGGATAAGGGATTACACTTGCTTCCAGTTGGATGTCGGGAGACACGTGGATTTCACGGCTGCTGCAGGCGCACAGGCACAGAGTCAGGGCGGCTGCTGTCATTGCTTTGGTTATTTTCATGTTCTTATGCGGTTATTATATAATTTTCATATGAAATACAATCTAAATGCTTGAAAGGGACAAGTATTCCGATTATCTGTGTCAGAAAATCAGGAAGCACATCTGGACAATGAGAATCACTACAGCTATGGCTTTTATCCCGGTAGTGAGCAAAAAGGCCAGGAAAGTCCCCGCAGCAGCCTTGAGCGCAGTCACAGGGTCCTGAACCGCAAAGAGATACTCGCCCAGAAAGGCCCCGATGAAACTGCCTGCCACCATACCCACAGGTGTGAATAACATACCCGCCACCATACCGATGGCAGCGCCCCTTTCAGCCGCCTTGTGCCCTCCGGCCCTGCGTGTCATCCGGGCAGGAAGCACATAGTCCAGCACAGTGAGTATCAGCACAACAGCAAGCCATACAAGGAGAGCCGTCAAGCTCACAGGCTGGTCTGCCTTGTCAGAAAAATACAGGCACAGAAGTCCCAGCCAACTCAAAGCCGGCCCCGGAATGACCGGCAGAAAGCACCCTGCCAGCCCGATTACAGCCAGAACAAGTCCGGCAATTGCAGCAAAATCCATAACGTGTCACATTTTCCGGTTTCGATTAAAGTCCATTGGAAAGACTTGCGAAACTTAAGTCAAGGTTTATCCCGGCAAAGATAGAAATTTTAGAAATATTCTGTGGATATATTTCGTATATTTGCGGCTGAGCCCTTCAGATGGGCGTTTTTGTAGTTGAAACCGGGAGACAGGATGACTGAGTTCGAAGTTGTGGCCCGGACGGCATACTTGGGTTTAAAACAATATGGACAAGACAGTTATCACGGTGGTGGGCAAAGACACCACAGGCATCATAGCCAAAATCAGCACCTTCGCATACGAGCACAATGCCAACATATTGGATATTTCCCAAACCATACGCCTGGGCATCTTCAATATGATGATGATTGTGGACACCGACAAAATAGACCTCAGCTACGACAAGTTCATTGACGGTCTGAAAGCCCTTTCTGTGGAAATCGGGGTGGACATACGCTGCCAGAAGGAAGAGATTTTCAATATGATGCACAGAATCTGACGCCGCTATGATAAACATTGAAGAGGTCTTCGAGACCACCACTATGATCAGTCACGACAACCTCGACGTGAGGACGGTGACTATGGGCATAAGCCTTTTCGACTGCATAGACAGCGACCTCGATTCGACTTGCGCAAAAATTGAAGCCAAGTTGCTCAGATGTGCTGGCAAACTTGCCCCGACTGCGGACCGGATTTCCCGTGAATTGGGCATTCCTATCATAAACAAACGCATTTCCGTAACCCCGATTTCCCTCATCGGAGCCTCCTGCTGCCATTCGACCGCAGATTTCGTGAAAATATGCGTAACGCTCGACAGGACGGCGAAGAAGCTCGGTGTGAATTTTCTCGGAGGTTTCTCGGCCATAGTTTCCAAGGGTATGACCCCGAGCGACAGACTGCTGATGGAGTCCATTCCGGAAGCATTGTCAGTCACGGACAACATCTGCGCAAGTGTCAATGTTGGGTCCACCAAAAACGGCATCAATATGGATGCTGTGAAATTGATGGGCGAAATCATAAAGGACACGGCGTGGATGACCAGGGACAGGGATTGTATCGGTTGCGCGAAACTCGTGGTGCTCTGCAATGCCCCCGATGACAACCCTTTCATGGCCGGAGCATTTCTCGGTGTCACCCAGCCTGACGTGGTCATCAACGTGGGCGTGTCAGGCCCCGGAGTGGTCAAGGCTGCGATTGAAAAATGTGCCGGAGCATCTTTCCAGGTGCTGTGTGATACCATCAAGAAAACTGCCTTCAAAATCACCCGTGTGGGGCAGATGGTTGCCCAGGAAGCGGCCAACAGGCTCGGAGTCCAGTTCGGCATCATAGACCTTTCCCTCGCCCCGACTCCTGCCATTGGAGACAGTGTGGCGGACATCATCGAGACTATGGGAATTGAGAAATGCGGGGCACCAGGCACCACCGCGGCACTTGCGCTGCTCAACGACCAGGTCAAGAAAGGCGGTGTGATGGCCTCCTCCTATGTGGGCGGTCTGAGCGGTGCCTTCATTCCGGTCAGCGAAGATGCAGGTATGATTGCAGCTGCGGAATCCGGGGCTCTGACCATAGAGAAACTGGAGGCTATGACCTGCGTCTGCTCAGTGGGGCTGGATATGATAGCCATACCCGGAAGCACTTCAGCAGCAACCATTTCCGG